>CACZQU010000481.1 GCA_902783305.1 uncultured Lachnospiraceae bacterium
CATTGTTTTATCTGTCCAATGTACTGAACTATTATCTGCGAAATGACGGAAGTGAAAAACGAGCCGGTTTTGGCGCTGTGACGGGAAATCTGTGCGATATCAGCTTCAATTTCATCCTGGTGCTTGGCCTGGGAATGGGGACAGCAGGAGCGGCTCTTGCGACTGCTCTGGGCCAGATCATTACCATCAGCATTTATCTGCCCGGATTTTTCCTGGAGGATCACGTTCTGCATTTTGTCCGTCCGCTGCCGGGATGGTTTGTAAAAGCATTGTCGATGCTCCGGGCGGGACTTGCGACATCAATACAGTATTTATATCAGATGATCTTTTTCCTGATCTGCAATAATCTCGTGATGCGTATGGGGGGCGAAACCGGTGTCGCGGTATTCGACATTCTGCAAAACACCTCTTACCTGATCCTGTATCTGTACGAAGGGACTGCCCGTGCGATGCAGCCGATTCTTTCCACCTATCATGGCGAGCGGAACGAGCCTGGAAAGGGTACTTTGGTACATATCGGCTTTGGAGGGGGCATACTGACAGGAGGTGTGATGATTCTGCTTGTGGCGCTGTGGCCTGCAGGCATCTGTACGTTGTTCGGTGTGACCGGAAGCGCGGCCGAGCCGCTTGCCTACGTTGCGCTGCGGATATATGTGATCGGAGCTTTCTTTGCCGGGCTGAATATTCTTCTGTGCAATTACTTCCAGGCCTGTGAACAGGAAAAATACTCTTTCCTGGTCGAAACTCTGCGCGGCGCGGTGATTCTTCTGCCCGCGACGCTTTTTTGCTCACGGCTTGGAGTGAACGGCTTCTGGTGGTTGTTTCCCGTCACGGAAATCGTATCGGCGGTGCCGGCTATTCTGCTTTTTGCGTTGATGCTTAAGCACAGCAGCGAAAATCAGGGTGGAATCAGCGATGCCCGTGTATTCAGACGCACGATTCTGAGTACCAACACTGACGTGGGAGCGGCCAGCTCAGATCTCGAGGTTTTCTGTGAGAAATGGGGCGCAACCTTCCGCCAGCAATATACGGTGATGATGACTGTAGAGGAGCTGGGGCTGGCCATCCTTCAGTACGGATTTCAGGGACGCACGGATGGATACATACAGATCACCGTGGTCGCGCTTGAAGATGGAGATTTTGAGCTGCACCTTCGGGACGATGCGCTTACCTTCGATCCCTTCAGTATGGAGACCTCCCGTATGAGCTCTGATGAGGACGCACACATTGATACCATTGGTGTTCATATGATTAAAAGCCGTGCGAAAGATTTTTTCTACCGAAGATATCAGGGCTTCAATTCACTGGTTGTGAAAATCTGAATGGGGGTTGAAATTGAATGGATATCGTATATTTCGGCACAGATGTTTTTCTGTCATGCTTTGAATACCTTGCAAAGCATCATCGAATCCGGGAATTATACACCTACCATAATGACGAGGATTATATTACCGAGTTTTCCATTATACGCCGCGCAAAGGAAATGGGTATTCCGATACATTATGAGGATATCACCCGTGAAGTGATTCACCGGTATTTTGAGGAAGGCTGTGACCTTTTCTTTCTGGCAGAGTATGACAGGGTAATTGATATTCCGGAGGATCCGCCGCATTTTCGGGGGGTTAATATTCACAGCTCAGCATTGCCGGAGGGACGCAGCTACTATCCGATCGAGGTCGCGATGGAGCTTGGACTTGCATGCACCGGAGTGACGATGCATAAGGTGAAACCACGTCTGGACAGCGGAGCTGTTCTCGCTCAGCGGATTTTTGACATATCCCGGGATATGGACAGCATAGATGTGTATCTGCGCTGCGCCGCGCTGGCCCGTGAGATGACGGAAGAGGTTTTTCAGGATTTTGAAGCAGCCTGGGCAAAAGCGGTACCGCAGACGGTACGTCTTCCTTACTGGAAGCGTCCCTCAACACAGAAGCTGGTTCTTTCACACAGTATGAGCCGTGAGCAGGCTGCCGGTATATTCAGGTGCTACAACAGCATGACCCAGGTATGGCTGGGAAACCGCTGGTATCATGTTTCCGCTCTGCTCACCGGTCCGACAGACCTTCCGGAGCTTGAGCTGCAGTTAACGGAAGAGCGTTGGCTTTACAGTGTCCGCGACGGCCATTTACGCTTGTCTGTCCATCCGATGGAAGGAAAGGAAGGATCATGAGAAAATTCAACCTGCAGCCGAAGCTGCTTATCGGTCTTCTGATCATGGGCATAACCCTGATGGTAGTGATTACGACGGCGATATCCTTTATCTACCGTAATCACAGAGAAGCCCAGTATTCTGAAACTGCATTTGAAATAGCGACGATAGCGGCAGGACTGATTGACGGAGATAAAATTGCCGGTTACCATGATACACTGCAGAAGGATGAGTATTACGAGACTGTACGCCAGAGACTGCAGATGATCCGGGAAGCGGCCGGTCTGAAATATCTTTATGTGGTTGTTCCCGAGGATGTACAGTTCTATATCTGGGATACGGGTAATGAGGGAGACGAAGGCGTATGTGATCTGGGAGATACGGACGAGTTTTATGGCGGAGGCGATGTGCTGATGCATGAAGCATTTTCCCCAAACGCAAAGCATACGATTCTGGTGACCAACGATGATGTTTATGGGTACCTTGCGTCTGCCTATGTGGCGATTCTTGACAGCAAGGGGCAGCCTGCGGCGCTGGCCAGTGTGGATATTTCCCTGGATGAGGTCAATGAAGAAATCCATACCTTTGTATTTACACTGGTGCTGATCTCATTCTGTGTCCTCCTGGTTTCCTGTTATCTGTACTTTTTCTATATCCAGAGAATTCTGATCAAGCCGATCCGGATTCTTCATCATGATACGGAGAAGCTCGTCAGCAATCAGATTGAGGATCTGGATTCCTTCTCCAACAGGGTTTTTACCGGAGATGAGCTGGAAGAGTTCGGAATTGCTTTTGAGCATATGACCCATGAGCTTAGCGATTATATGCGGAATTTCTCCCTGATTACGGCAGAGAAAGAGCGAATCGGCACGGAGCTGAATATTGCCACCCAGATTCAGGCGGATATGCTTCCCCGGATTTTTCCTGCTTTTCCCAACCGTAATCAGTTTGACATCTATGCAAGCATGACTCCTGCAAAGGAAGTCGGAGGTGATTTTTACGATTTCTTTCTTATCGATGATGATCATCTGGCCATGGTTATGGCTGATGTCTCCGGAAAAGGAGTTCCTGCAGCTTTGTTCATGGTTATTGCCAAAACCCTGATCAAGGATCATTCACAGCTGGGTGAATACTCACCATCCAGAATTCTGATGCGCGCTAACGAACAGCTTTGCGAAGGGAATGAAGCGGAGCTCTTTGTCACCGTATGGCTGGCGATCCTGGAAATCAGTACCGGAAAGGGTATGGCAGCGAATGCCGGACATGAGCATCCGGCTCTCAAACGCGCAGACGGAAAATACGAGCTCGTATGCTACCGCCATTCACCTGCTGTCGCAACGATGGACTGCATAAGCTTCCGTGAGCATGAGTTTCAGCTGTATCCAGGGGATAGTCTGTTTGTCTATACGGATGGAGTGGCAGAGGCGACGAACGCGAACGACGAGCTGTATGGGACGGACAGGATGCTCGAAGCGCTGAATCAGGAGACCAACATTACGCCGGAGGATACGATCCGGAGTGTAAAAAGATCTGTGGATCAGTTTGTGGGCGATGCACCTCAGTTTGATGATATCACCATGCTCTGCCTGTTTTACAGGGGACCTGATTCGGACAGCAAGGGTGATGAGAGGGTGCTGAAGGTCGACGCGGATGTCGATAAACTGGATGAGGTGATGGACTTCGTGAGAAACCTTCTTGCGGATCACGACTGCCCGGTAAAAATTCAGATGATGATAGAGGTTTCTCTGGAAGAGCTGTTTGTCAATATTGCGCAGTATGCTTATCCGAACGGCGCGGGATGGGCGAAGGTTTCTGCCGCGGTACAGAAAAATGTCGTCATTATTACGCTGACAGACTGCGGAATCCCCTATAATCCACTGGAAAAAGAGGATCCGGATGTGACGCTTTCGGTGGATGAGCGGAAAATAGGCGGACTCGGAATCTTTCTTGCGAAAAAGAATATGGATGAGCTGTCTTATGAATACACGGATGGGTGCAATGTTCTGACGATTAAAAAGGCGTTGACTTAATTACGGGAACAGCGGTCGTATGACAGATTCAGTCAGAAGACCGCTGTTTTTTTGACAGGGGTAACGATACAGTACCATACGAAGAAGATTATCGAAAAGATTTCTTTCCATCGTTACCATTCGCCCGCGCGTGGCTTTACGGTTAATCCGTGAATAGTAACTCTCCATCTGGCAGTACACGGGTTTCGTATGAGCGTGCGGACCAGCGGCGCTGGGTTGAGGATGAATTGCCGGACGGGAAGTTTCCGTAAAGCAATGATTTACTGTGCAAAGACAATCGGAGAGATTTGCATGTCAGCAGGGAGGGGGTTGATCATTTGCTGGATATAGATGACATTATTCTTCGTTTTTTCCGTGACGACATGGGAGGAATTCTGATCCTGAATGAGGATGGACAGGTCCTCTATGAGGATGAAAAAGCTGCCAGGATCCGTACCGAAGCAAAGAGCTGGAAGACTGCCTGTCCGCCAGTATATGAGGGGCAGAAGGGAGAGGTCTGGGATCTGGCCGGCATAGACAGCAGCGTATCCTATATGGTTACGACCTCTACATTTACTCTGGAAGAAGGGATGATCCAGGTTCACTATATCGTAGAAAACAGTGTATACATGGGACTGTGCCGTGATATCACCACGTATTCAGGTGTGCTGAAGGAGGAGAAGGAACGCGACGGAATGACCGGCCTGTATAATGCAGGAAAGTTTATCCGCCTGAAGGAGTCGCTGTTCAAAAGCCTGGATGCGATTGCCTTGTTTTTCCTGGATATCAATAATCTGAAATATGTAAATGATCATTATGGCCATGAGAAGGGTGACCAGCTGATCATGAAGGCAGCTCAGAGCCTCAGGCAGATTGAAGCCAGGAATATTATGGCTTTTCGTATCGGCGGAGATGAGTTTGCCATTGCTGCCCTGCATGTAACCCGGAAGGAAGCGGAGAAGATCCGCAAAGAATGGGAAGAAGCGCTCTCGGAGATCAACCGGAAGGAAGAAGGAACAGGATGTGTGATGGCCTGTGGGATGGCTTATGGAGAAAAAGGATATGATCTGGGCGAAGTACTCGCCAGAGCGGACCAGCGTATGTACGAGGACAAAAAGCAAAAAAAGCTCGAAGGACAGCTTACGGTGAAATCTCCTGAATGACGATTATTTCTTTTCTCCCCTGATCAGGAGGGAAAGATTGGAATCACGCCGAAATTCAGATAAATATGACGTATAGTACAAAAAAATCGGATAAATCAGAACTATATGCTTTCAGATCAGATAAAAGAAAGGAGTAAAACCCGGAATGAAGAAATGGAAACAGTTTACTGCGATAGGAATGGCATTCGCTTTGCTTTGCGGACATCTTCCATATGCGGAAACGATGAAGACAGAGCAGGAAGATGAAACTGTTGTGACAGAGCAGGAAGATGGAGCTGCTGTGACAGAGCAGGAAGAAGCTGCGGCGGCAGCGGGACAGCTGACGCAGGAGGACCTGGATTCGCTGAATGGGGGAGACGCTGAGGTATATACCCATAATGGCCGTGTGACATTTGTCGGCGGAACCTGCACGGACAGCACGGTTACCAGCGCTGAGGATGCAGCTGAAGTACTGGAATCCATGATGACACTGATCGGTGCGGATGCCAATACGGAGTTTGTCCCCTGGCGTGTGATTACGGATCCAATGGGAAACCGATATTATATTTTCCAGCAGGTATATTTTGATACAACGGTCTGCGGAGGTGCGGTGAAGGTGATCACCGATCCGGACGGCAATATGATCGCGCTGAGCAGCAGTGTGGAGTCGGAAATGCCGGAGGTGGATGCGGAAGGTGGTATCACGGCAGAGGAAGCCGGAAAGATCGTAAAGGAGCATGATCCTTTACATGCAGGCTTTAGCCTTGACGTAATGGAACAGTATACCGATATCGTGGTTCTGCCGAAAAATATTGTTTTTGATCTTGAAAGTGAGGATGAAAGCAGCCGTTTTGCCTGGGTGGTTTATACAAACAATCCCTCCGGCAATATACAGAGTGGATCTGATCTGCCTTATCTGGCGCATTATGTATCGATGACCGGAGAATATCTCTATAGTATGCCGGCTATTGTTCCGGATGATGAAGCGGGAAGAGCCGGATATGATTCAAGCTATGTATTTGAATTTATGGAGCCTGCCGAATATACCGGGTATGTGGATCTGTCTGACGGAACACAGAAAGAGATCACCGTGACAGTGATGCGCGACAAACGTACAGGTATGTACTATCTGGGAAACCTTGAACGCAGGATCATTGTCGGTCAGTGTTATGATTTTCTGTACGATGGAGGAAAGGTTGTTCTGGAAGCGAGCCCGGATAATCTGGAATGGGATCAGGTCGGACTTTTGTCCCTGTATAATTACTGCCGTGCATGGGATTACTACAATGAGATCGGATGGACCGGAGGTGACGGAGACAACACACCGATTCTGGTATTGAACAATTTCTGTGACGACCATTATATGGAGATCAACAATGCCTGCTATATCGGGAAGATTAACGGCATGCAGTGCTTCGCGGCAAGCAAAGCCAATGACTATTCACAATGCCTGGATGTCATTGCACATGAATTCACGCACTGTGTGACAGGGTCTTTGATGACCTATAATTCTTACATGAACGATTACGGCGCGATAAATGAAGCGATGAGCGATATTCAAGGCAAGAACTGTGAAATGATGTCGGGTGATGTCGATCCGGATAACTGGTGGATGGGTGCGAACAGCTTCATGCCTGTGCGGAATATGGAAAACCCGCATCTGTGCGGTCAACCGGAATATGCATGGGATCTGTATTACCAGGCCAGGGTTCTGAATCCCACTGCTATTAATGATCATGGTGGTGTCCACACCAATTCCTCCCTGCTCAACCGGGTAGCCTGTCTCCTGATCAGCGAAGGGGGGATGACATATGACGAGGCCAGGACCTTCTGGTTTATGGTGGATTGTGCCATGGGACCTCAGACGGACTACGCCCAGCTTGCCGAGCTCCTGCCCTGGGTTCTGAAGACTGCCGGAATGCAGCAGTATGAACAGACACTGTCGGATGCGGTCAATGCGACACGGCTGGGTCATGAGGACATGCCGGAGGAGATGAATGACGAGTATTCCCTTGTCACCCTGACCCTGCCGGATACCGAAGCCTTCGATACCGATAATTGGGTTCTGTTGTTTACTTCCGTTAAAGTGGATCTGATGATCGAGCGAATCATGACCATTGCCGGCCAGCTGATGAATCAGGATTACTCCAGCCTTCCCGAATCCGTCCAGGAAGCGATCGAGGAAGGGCAGAAGCAGAAAGAAGAAATTCAGGAGAAACCGCTGGAAGAAATAGGTGGTCTGGTCTTATCGCTGATCGGAGATCTGTTCGCAGAGGATGAGGAAGATGAACCGCAGACGAAGGAAGAGCCCGCTTCGGATGAAGTGACGGAGGACGTGGCGAGGGATCTGGTTGACTGGCTGCTGGGAGAAATCAATGAACTGAGATTCTCTTCCAATGGAAATGCAGGGCAGGATGGCAGCACGATCAATATGGTTGTCCGCCCGGGACGTACAATCCCTGTACTGATGCACGCGACGGTAGAAGGTGTTTCCGATTCCATGGATCAGCTCGTGATGGCGGTTTATATCAACGGGAAATGGTATGACCTCAACCTGAGTGCGGTTCAGAATGGTGAGGACAGTTCCGTTCCCGGCCTTCCCGATACAATCCTGAAGGATGTTCTGGGAGAAAACCTGGGAAAACTGAAGGACATCAGAAGCCTGGATGACATTCTGGATCTGATATCCATTGACGTGCAAAGCGGTCAGATTCTGGAGCTTTCTTCGGATGGACTGGAGAGCATTGACATTCCGGAGCCCATGCCGGCTGAAGAAAGGGAATTCGGCGTACTGGTGCCGGGGGAAAAATCCCGTCCTAAGCTGGACGAGGCAACAGATGAGGCTGAAGAAGAAGCAACTGAGGAAACCGCAGAAGAAGCTTC
>CACZQU010000482.1 GCA_902783305.1 uncultured Lachnospiraceae bacterium
ATATATCAGTTCCGTCAAGGAGACTATCGCATGAAAGGAAGATCCGGCGCTGCGTTTATCATGGAAAGAACAATGATGATCAAAAGCATCGTAAATCCGGCGTAGCAAACGACAAAGTAAAGTTTACTTTGACTGGTTTCTGTCGATATACGTGCCATATACTCCTCAGGCAATGATATCTTTATATTTGATGGAGATATGATCTGGTCGGATGGTTCAAATATCTGTTTCACAGTGATAACCTCCTTTACAAATCTGTTATGCTCTATTATAATCAGGTGCAAAGAAAAAGCAAGAAGACATAATATTCTACGCCACTATAAATAATATAGTAATGGAGATTGTTATGGCTAAGAAACCGTTACCCAAAGAAGAAAACATTTATGAAACAGATTGTCCCATCCTCTATGCGATGGATCTGATCGGGCAGAAGTGGAAGCTTCCGATCCTGTGGTATATTGCGGATGCGGAGAATCAGACTCTCAGGTATCGAGAACTGGAGAGAAAGGTAGTGGGCATCACAGCGACCATGCTGACTAAGTGTCTGAGAGAGTTGGAGCAGGACAAGTTCATCACAAGGAAGCAGTACAGTACGATACCGCCAACGGTGGAGTATTCACTTGCGGATAGGGGAAAGACATTAATTCCGGCATTGGAGTCGGTGTATCAATGGGCAGATGAGCAGATGAAGGAGCAATATGTGGACAGGTAACAGGTGGTTGTATTGCATTTCCGGGAGGCACAGGTACATTGGAAGAGATAACCGAAGTGATGTCAAAGGTAGTCCTTGGCCATTTGAATGCGCCATGTATTGTATATAATCTGAATGGCTATTACGAGGGATTGAAAGGATTGCTTTCGACTATGGTTAAGAATGAGCTTGCGTTTCCGGACAGGTTGGCGAGGATTGATTTTGCAGCTGAGATAGAAGAGATTAAGCAGATAATTGGAAGGAACGTCAATGAATCACGTACATGACCTGCGGCAGATAATCGGTCCCAGAAAGATTATTCTGAACTGTACCGGAGCTTTGATTATCCAGACCGACAGAATCCTTTTCCAGCGTCGGACGGATAACGGAAAGTGGGGATTTTTTAATTGGGGAGGAGATATCAAATGAAGAAAATAACGGTATCAATAATAGCTATTGTTTTTTCTCTGTTTTTTGGTCTTTTTCTGCCGGTCTCAGCAGCGGATAATGAAGATTGGGATGAGATGCCGATGATCACTCATGCTTATGAACTGTCAAAAGGAACAATCTTTCTTGAATGGGATGGTAAAGCTGACCTATACCAGATATATATTGATGGAAAGAATATAACGACGGTAAAAATCAAATCTGCTTTAGTAGATTTGAAACAAGGAAAACATCAGATAACAGTTGTGCCAATAAATATTACATCAAAAGATGTTGACACAAGATTATCCCTTGATATATCGCTTTCTAAATTAATGGTTGCGGGGGGAAGCATTGATTTGGGTTCTTTTGGCATTGATCCCAAGGATCTTCTCCAAGGTACTCCATCTGAAACATTTTCCATCAACTACACTACGAATCCGCTTCTCAGTGCAGTTCCAGAGGTAGTAAGTGCTTTCACGGATTTTGATGAGAATGTATCGATTACATTTACTGATAAATATGATGCTGACATCTATAGAATAGCCATTAAGAATGAAAAAGACATAAACTACGTAGAGTTCTATAAGACGATAGATGAAAATGCCGGGCTTGTTTCCAGGAATAATTCATCCGTTACAATAGTTCTGGATCAGAACTATCTGAAAGAGCATGGATGTATGGTTCCTGAATTGAACAAGAAATACAGCTTTTCTGTAAAACTTCAAAAATGGCCTGAAAATTATGTAAATGGGGAGAAAGAACAAAGTTCAATTCTTGAATCGAAAGATAGTAAAGCATTTGATTACACGCCATATGCTGCATGGAAAAATGCTCCTGAGATAACCTACGCTTCTCAAAATGCTGACGGAGAGATATTGCTTGAGTGGGAGCATGAAGATAATGGTCTTGGATGTGAGTACCAGATTATTAACTATGATAAGCTAATGGGAATAAAAAAAGGTGAGAAAGAAGCAGGAAAAACTCATGAAAAAAAATATGTCATAAAGGATTTGATGAATGGTAAATATACCTATGTTGTTGTCCCGACATACTCTGGTGAGAAGGGATTTGCTTCGGATGATACTGAAGTAGAAGTCAGAAACGATTGGGTTGTTGCTCCTTCTTTGGAATGCTCCCCTGGGGACGATAGACAAGTCATATTAAAATGGCCTTCGCAAGAGGGAATTAAAAAATATCATATCATTGTGTCAGCTGGAAGTGGATCTTTGCTAAGATTTGTGAATATGGATTATAAGAAATATAAGGAGTTCGATGTAGAGGCAGCAACTGGTGAAATAGAATATCCATTTACATACGAAGAAGACATAGATCCTGAAAATGGAGTAAAATTACAGTTTGAGATTTGCGGTATTCGATATGCAGAAGATGGATCAGAACAAAAATCAGCAGCAACAAAACAGACAATCGTTTTGAAGTAGATAAATGTCCCGCTCTTCCAACGATTATAGAAGATGGATGTTCACAGGGGCAGCAGGGGATGGATATTTGCCTGGTGAACAATCCTTCTTTTTGGGCGGGATTATTCTCATCAGGTGAAATTTATTCCGCGAAATATTGCGAGGAGAACGGCTTGAATTACATATATACAGATAGCCTTGATTGACTGAGGTAAAGATATTATTGCTCATCAATGAGGAGTTGATGCAGAAACAAAACATACGAGTGGTGTGATTTCTCTTCTTATGTGATCTGGAAAGATGAAGCCGGAAATACCTATGTGCTGGATTATAATGCGCAGACTGTCACAGTTTATGACGTTGATGGGAATGTGATTGCTGTTATGCCAGCGTAAAAAAGACAAATATCGTGTGGTGAGGAGACAGATGTGAGCTGATGGAGGAGACCCATGAATAAACTTTTCAAGGCTGCCAACCGTTACATAGAAACCAGTGACTGGAAGATTATTGCGGTTCTGAAGTTTTGCCTGATCTCATTAGGCCTTTTGTTTGGAATGTCCATCAAGGACAGGCATAAGAAGATAGCCATCCCGGCAGCAGTATGTGTTTTCCTTCTGACATATATCCCGTTAATGGATAAGTTCTTTAAAATCTTCAGGGAAGTGAATGATGAGAAAATATGACCCTTTACGCGATTATCTCTCCAGATCGAATGAGCAGGAGATCACGCTCTCATTTTCAGAGGTAGAAGACATTCTCCTGGATACCTTACCTTCCAGTGCCAGGAACCATAGAGCCTGGTGGGGGAATGGCGGCCATACCCAGGCTTACGCCTGGATGGAAGCGGGATACAGGGTGAGTGAGGTGGATTATGCTTTGGAACTTGTTGCTTTTGAGAGAACAGATGTAAAACCCAGGTATATGGAAGAAAATCACCATCGTGTGGAACGCTTCATCGTGTTTGATGTGGAAACACCAAACCGTTACAATGACCGGATGAGCGCGATCGGCGTAACCATCGTTGAGGATGAAGTCATCAAGGAGTCCTTTTTCTCTTACGTCAATCCAGAGACTTTTTTCGATTTCTTTAACACCAGGCTGACAGGAATTGATGAGGATACAGTGGCTGATGCTCCGACCTTTCCGGAACTGTGGGAAACCTTACAGCCAATATTTGAAAGTGGGATACTTGTTGCCCACAATGCAGTTTTTGACCTTACGGTTCTTAGAAAATGTCTGCAGAAATACAATATCCGTTGGAAGGACAAAGTGTCTTACTGCTGTACTGTACAGATGGGAAAAAGTCTGTTGCCGGGGATGAAGCACAGCCTGGATATGGTATGCAATTATTACGGAATTTCGTTGAATCATCACCAGGCTGACAGCGACAGTGTGGCTTGTGCGAAGATCTTCATAAGATATTTGAAAAGTTGCGCTGATGCCAGAAATTTTATAAAAGAATATCGGATGTAGATGACTTGAGTCGTGGAGCCATATGAATACAATGACCGGTCCTGTGCCATCACCATGAATATGGAGGACTTTGTCAGACTTCTTGATGGTAACCTGGATCCGATCAAAGCGTTTACATTTAGAAAACTGAAAGTTGACGGGGATGTTGGAAAGGCACTGGAGTTTTCGAAATTGATTAAGAGATGAAAACTGCTGCAAAACCTGGACCATGTTATTACTACAACAGGGTATGGCACACGTATTTCCGTTTCGGGAACAAGTGAATCTTATGTAAGTACAACGGTGAAAACAAGCATAGTTCTTGAAGCAGGCCTGGCAGCGCAAGACATGAATGTTCTTGTACGTGTCATTGTACTTGTATGGAGAAATAAGCATTTGGATATGGTTGGACAAAAATGAAGGTTCACACTCATCAAATGAAAACAAATCATATCCCGTTTCCGTAAACAGAAATCTGTTAATGAATTACTTGTTCCCGCTAAACAGAAGGTAAGCATCAATTGGTGCTTACCTTCTCAAAATACATGTCGGTGAGTGCAGATGGTTCGTTTTCTCCACCATTGAGCCATATCTTAACATTATTTTTCGACAAAATGACCGGCATCCGGTCATGGATAAACCGGATGTTTTCCCCGGGTTCTCTGGTTAGTATGGCAAAGACAGGGTACTTTATTCCCCGCTGTTCTTCAATCTGGTAGAGACCGGCCATGTACGTGACAGGGCATCCTACGGGTTGTATCATATATTTGGAACCGGCCTTTACCTTTCCATCAGGAGAGCGGAGATGTTCCCACTCGAAGTAGTAACTGGCGGGAATGACGCATCTCCGTCTCTTCCAGGCTTCCTTCCAGAACGGTTTTTCTGAAGCCGTCTCCACCCTGCAATTTACGACAGGAGATCCCCCTCCTGGATTTGTAAAGCCCCAGACCATGGGGAAAACGGTGGGCTGGCGGTTCCTGGCATCCGGGGCAACAACGGGGACCATATCTGTTGGCCGGATCTCACCTTCCGTCTTCAGAGGGCGGGCGAGTTTGTTCATCATGTTATCAAGGATTGACGACCTTGCTGCCCGGTCTATGAAGGGCCTTAATTCCGGGGAGAGTTCCATGTAGTATCTTGTACACATTTTGGGAGTCCTTTTTTATGTATTTCAGAAACAAGAGAGTTTAGGCCTGGCTTTGTATTGGGAGCGAGACCAGGATTTTTTCTATTTCCATATCCAGGGAGTCACTGTTTCTCGAATGAATCTGATAGAACAGCAAAACAGAGTGGATGCAGAGCAATGTTCGCTGTCTTGCCTTAAATCCATATTTATATTTTATCACATTCAGGGCGAGAGAGTACTTGCTGATGAAGTATTGGAAGGCTTGTAAAAGATCATTTTCGGTGGAGATGACCTCTGGAAGGAGAATGTTGTTCATTTCCTCAAAATCGGTTAGTGAAAGGGGATCCTGCATTGTATTCACCTCGTTTCATATGATCAGCGGTATGTAAACCGCCATCTCATCATCTGCAACAGCCATCATTTTTTCAATGCTGTCTTCGTCTGGTTTGGAAATCACATTTTCATTATTGGCGGTATCATCAGCCTTGACCAGTCTATATTTTTCCCGTACCTTCGCTTCAATATCTGTACAGATATCCGGATGCTGCTGTAAGAACGTTTTTGTATTCTCCGTTCGCCGGCCGATCATAATGCTCTGTCCGTCCATATGATCATCGGTGCTGTATCCGATGGGCTCATATTCACCAGGACTTCTTCAAAAACCCTTCCCGGAAAAAATGTGCCGAAAAGGTAATAAAGGTCAGGCAGGGGCTCCATGAAATACGAATATAGGGGCAGGACCCGGGGAGCGCGAAGCGCGGAACAATCCGTAGGAGTCATTTTGCACTGCAATCACTTATTGATTG
>CACZQU010000483.1 GCA_902783305.1 uncultured Lachnospiraceae bacterium
AATCCAGCAGGAAGCGGGACTGAGTAAAAACGCTTTCAAAAGAGCAGTGGGACATCTTCTGAAAAACGGAAAAATCGAGCTGAAGGAGGGCAGGATTTATGCCCGCGGGGCAAAATAAAACGGAAAAGAAAAGCGGATCCATGGATTTGCGCCGCATAAAAAACACCGATTGAACGCTTATGTATGGATTGAAACGGATATAGGAAGCAAAGAATGGCATTCACACATTTACATGTACATACGGAATACAGTCTGCTGGACGGGTCAAACAAGATCAGGGAATATGTAGCCAGGGTGAAGGAACTCGGCATGGACAGCGCCGCGATTACAGATCATGGCGTGATGTACGGGGTAATTGATTTCTATCGTGAGGCAAAAAGCGCCGGAATCAATCCGGTGCTTGGCTGCGAGGTTTATGTGGCGCCCGGATCCCGCTTTGACCGGGAGCTGGGAGGAAGCAGCAGCGAAGACCGGTATTATCACCTGGTCCTGCTGGCGGAGAACAATGAAGGCTACCAGAACCTGATGAAGATCGTCTCCAGGGGCTTTACCGAAGGCTTCTATTATAAACCAAGAGTAGACCTGGAGCTGCTCAGGGAGTATCACCATGGAATTATCGCCCTGTCTGCCTGTCTGGCGGGTGAAGTGGCCAGAAATATTATGCGGGGCAGTTATGAGGAAGCAAAGGCGGCGGCCTTGCGTTATCAGGAGATTTTCGGGGAGGGAAACTTTTTCCTGGAATTGCAGGATCACGGGATTCCTTCCCAGAAGGTGGTTAACCAGCAGCTCATGAGAATGCACAAGGAAACCGGGATTGAACTGGTGTGCACGAATGATGTCCATTACACCTATGAAGAGGATGAGGCTCCTCACGATATCCTGCTGTGCCTGCAGACCGGGAAAAAGCTGGCCGATGAGGACAGGATGCGGTATGAGGGAGGGCAGTATTACGTGAAGTCAGAGGAGCAGATGGCTGCCCTGTTTCCCTATGCGCCCCAGGCCCTGGAGAACACCCATAAGATCGCGGACCGGTGTCATGTGGACATCGAGTTTGGAGTGACCAAGCTTCCCCGCTTTGACGTGCCGGAAGGCTTATCCTCCTGGGAATATCTTAATAAGCTGTGCAGGGAAGGCCTGTCAGAACGTTATCATCCGGTGACGAAGGAGCTGGAGAGCCGCCTTGATTACGAGCTGGATGTCATCCGCAATATGGGGTATGTGGACTATTTCCTGATTGTCTGGGACTTTATCAAATACGCCAGGGATCATGACATCATGGTCGGCCCGGGCAGAGGTTCGGCGGCAGGAAGCCTCGTGGCGTATTCTCTCGGGATTACCCGTCTGGATCCGATCCGGTATGACCTTCTGTTTGAGCGTTTCCTGAACCCGGAGAGAATTTCCATGCCGGATATCGATGTGGACTTCTGCTTCGAGAGAAGGCAGGAGGTTATCGATTATGTAGTGCGCAAATACGGCAAGGACTGTGTGGTGCAGATCGTAACCTTCGGAACCCTGGCCGCCCGCGGCGTGATCAGGGATGTGGGCAGGGTCCTGGATCTTCCCTATGCCCAGTGCGATGCGATCGCAAAGATGGTGCCCCAGGAGCTGGGGATTACCATTGAAAAGGCACTGAAGATGAACCCGGAGCTGCGAAAAGCCTATGAAGAGCAGCCGGAGATCCACCGTCTGATCGATATGGCGCAGAGACTGGAGGGTTTGCCGCGGCATACCTCCATGCACGCGGCGGGTGTTGTGATCAGCCGGAAGGCGGTGGAGGAATATGTCCCTGTAGCCAGGGCGCAGGACGGGACAATTGTCACCCAGTTTACGATGACGACTCTTGAGGAACTGGGGCTGTTGAAGATGGACTTTCTTGGGCTGCGCACGCTGACGGTGATCCAGAATGCCCAGAGAATGATCGAAACAAACAAGGGAATCCGTCTGGATATGGAAGCCATCGATTACGATGACAAAGCAGTCCTGGCCTCTATGGGTACAGGCCATACCGACGGGGTGTTTCAGCTGGAATCCTCCGGGATGAAGGGCTTCATGAAGGAGCTGGCTCCGCAGAGCCTGGAGGATGTCATCGCCGGGATTTCCCTGTACCGCCCGGGTCCGATGGATTTCATTCCCCAGTACATCCGGGGAAAAAACCGTCCGGATACGATCCGGTACGACTGCCCTCAGCTTGAACCGATTCTCTCTCCGACTTACAGCTGTATCGTATATCAGGAGCAGGTCATGAGAATTGTGCGTGAGCTGGCCGGATATACAATGGGCAGAGCCGATCTGGTGCGCCGGGCCATGTCGAAAAAGAAAGCCTCTGTCATGGAGAAGGAGAGGCAGAATTTTATTTTCGGAAATGCGGAGGAGGGAGTAGCGGGCTGTATTGCCAACGGGATCTCCGAAAAAACCGCAAGCAAGATCTTTGACGAGATGACGGATTTTGCCAGATATGCGTTTAACAAAAGCCATGCCGCCTGTTATGCGGTCGTTGCGTATCAGACTGCCTATCTGAAATATTATTATCCCGTGGAATTCATGGCGGCGCTGATGACCTCGGTGATTGATTTTCCGGCAAAGGTGTCGGAGTATATCCAGGTATGCCGGCAGATGAATGTCCCGATCCTTCCTCCGGATGTCAACAGAGGGGATTATGGGTTTTCCGTAGACGGGGACGCGATCCGGTATGGGCTGTCTGCAATAAAAAATGTCGGACGGCAGGTAATCGAAGCTCTGGTGCTGGAGAGAAAGCAGTCCGGGGAATACCGGTCGCTGCGGGATCTGATGGAACGCAATCCTCAGCTCAACAAACGGGCGCTGGAGAACTTTATCAAAGCAGGCGCCCTGGATACCCTGGAGGGCAACCGGAGGCAGAAGATGGCGGTTTATTCCCAGGTCGCGGACAGCATCGCACGGGACAAAAAGAATTCCATGTCAGGTCAGATGAGTCTGTTTGACTTCGTGGATGAAGAATCCCGCAAGGATTTTGAAATCCGTTTTCCAGACCTTGCGGAATTCGATCTGGAGGAGAAGCTGGCTTTCGAAAAGGAGGTCCTTGGAATTTACCTTTCGGGTCATCCTCTGGAAAAGAACCGCTCCCTGCTGGAGCGGACAGCCACGGCGAAAACCACGGATTTCCTTCAGGACGAGGAAACCGGGCAGACGAAGGTAAAAGACAATGAAAGAGTGATCCTGGGCGGTATGGTAACCTCCTTTACCACAAAATACACGAAGAAAAATACCGTCATGGCCTTCCTCACCCTGGAGGATCTGGTGGGAAGCGTGGAGGTCGTGGTATTCACCAGTGTATACGAAAAGTACAGCTCCATTCTCCAGGAAGAAAGCCGGGTTTTTCTGCAGGGAAGGGTAAATGCCGAGGAGGATAAGCCGGCTAAGCTGGTACTGGAAAAAGCGATGCTCTTTTCGGAAATCCCCAAAGACGTCTGGTTCCGGTTTGACAGCCGGTCACAGTACAGTCAGAAGGAAGCAGAGCTGATGGAGGAGCTGAAAGCCAATCCCGGGAATACCGGCGTGGTAATATACCTGAATGACGTCCGGGCGATGAAAAAGCTGCCTTCCTACTGCCAGGTCGATGCTTCGGAAAAATGGATCGGACAGATGCAGGCGAAATACGGAACGGCGAATGTCAAAGTATTGGAAAGAGTATTGAAAAACCTATGAAAATAGCATAAAATATTGGCATCGGCATTGTGAAGTGTTCTTTGTAAAACAGTGTGGTTGAAAAAATAAGACACCATAAAAGCACTTGGAGGGTAAGGTAATGGCGGAAAGCAAAGTTAAAACCATAGGTGTGCTGACGAGCGGCGGAGATGCGCCGGGGATGAATGCGGCGATCCGTGCAGTTGTGCGTAGGGGTCTTAGCAGCGGAATGAGGGTCAAGGGAATCCTGAAGGGTTATCAGGGCCTTTTGAACGAAGAAATCATTGATATGACAGCGAAGGACGTCTCTGATACCATCGAGCGGGGCGGGACGATCCTCTACACCGCAAGGTGTGCGGAGATGCGGTCAGCCGAAGGACAGGAGAGAGCGGCGGAGATCTGCCGCAAGCATGGGATTGAAGGCCTGGTCGTCATCGGCGGCGATGGCTCCTTTGCCGGCGCTCAGACCCTGGCCAATCTTGGCATCAACACCATCGGGATTCCGGGTACCATCGATCTGGATATCGCCTGCACCGAGTATACGATCGGCTTCGATACCGCTGTGAATACGGCCATGGAAGCCATTGATAAGGTCCGTGATACTTCTACCTCCCATGAACGCTGCAGTATCATCGAGGTTATGGGACGGGGAGCCGGATATCTTGCTCTCTGGTGCGGTATTGCCAACGGAGCGGAGGATGTCCTGATCAGAGAAAAATATGATTTTGACGAGCAGCGGATAGTCAACAATATCATCCAGAGCCGTAAGGCCGGGAAAAAGCATCACATCATTATCAACGCGGAGAGCGTAGGCCATTCCGAAGCAATGGCGAAGCGGATCGAGGCAGCGACGGGCGTCGAGACCCGGGCTACGATCCTTGGCCATATGCAGCGCGGCGGAAATCCCACATGTAAAGACCGCGTATATGCTTCCATGATGGGTGCCATGGCTGTAGATCTGCTTTGCCAGGGGAAAACCTGCCGTGTCGTCGGTTACCGTGACGGCAACTTTGTTGATTTCGACATCAACGAAGCTCTGGCAATGAAGAAAAATGTAGGGGATTACATGTGGGAGGTCTGCAATTCTCTTTCCCATAATTATTCCAAGCATACAGAGGAAGAGTTTTACTGATATGATCAGCAGCATCAGCAATCCCCAGATCAGGCTGGTCCGGCAGCTTCTGCGAAAACCCAGATCCAGAAAGCAGGAATCTGCCTTTATTGTGGAAGGAAAGAAAATGTTTCTGGAAGCACCGGATGACTGGATCCGGAAGGTCTATCTGAGTGAAAGCCTTGCCGCGTCAGATTCCCGGGTCATGGAGAAGGCGCGCCGGTCTGACTGGGAGGTGGCAGCAGATTCTGTTTTTGATGAGATGAGCGATACCTGTACACCGCAGGGAGTGCTGGCCGTATTGCACACACCTGGTTGGAAGAGGGAAAACTTTCTCAGACCAGGAGGACTCTATATTATCCTGGAGGATCTGCAGGATCCCGGGAATCTGGGGACAATTTTCAGGACAGGGGAGGGTGCCGGGATTGACGGACTTCTTCTGACACAGAACTGTGTGGATCCGGTGAGTCCGAAGGTAGTCCGTGCGACGATGGGATCGATTTTCCGCGTTCCCTATCTGATCACTGGGACAGTTGCACAGGCAGCAGAGCTTTTGTCCGGATGCAGAGTGAGGATGTATGCCGCTCATCTGGACGGACAAAAGGATTATGACGAAGCGGATTACCGTGAGGGAGCAGCTTTCCTGATCGGAAATGAAGCAAGAGGGCTTTCCCCGGAGGGAGCCGGGGCGGCTCAGGAGCTGATCCGGATTCCGATGAAAGGCAGGGTAGAATCATTAAACGCCGCGATGGCCGCCGGGATACTCATGTATGAGGCGGCGCGGCAAAGACGCCGGAGCAGTGTCTGCGTGACGTGCGGTTGAAGGGGGGATGTCAGGATGACAATGATTTGGCTGGCCCTGATAGTATTGTTTGTTGTTGTAGAAGCCTTGACGTATGGACTGGCAACGATATGGTTCGCGGGCGGCGCTCTTGCTGCCGCTATAGCTGCCTATGCCGGCATGGATCTTACTGCCCAGCTTTGGATCTTTTTCGGCGTCTCGCTGTTCCTCCTGATTGTGACCCGTCCCATAGCTGTCCGCCATATGAAAAAATACACTCCGAAAACCAACGTGAACAGTGTAGTCGGCAAGACGGCTATCGTGACGGAGAAAATCGACAACCTGGCACAGACAGGCAAGGTCAGGATCTATGACGTAGACTGGCTGGCGAAGTCCGAAAAGGACAGCGAGGTGATTGACGAAGG
>CACZQU010000484.1 GCA_902783305.1 uncultured Lachnospiraceae bacterium
CTCTGAGACAATAATTCTTCGGGGGATCGCATTGCAGCGGAAGGGAAGACGTCGATGAATCGCCTGTCAGAATGAAAAATGGCAGGCTTCGAATGAAAAATGATTGTTAAAATGAAAACATAATTTCATTTTTCTTAAGCCGGAGCAAATAAAAGGACCGAATATGAAAATAATCTACAAAAACGGAGGGCTTTTCTTGTCTAATATCCCGAAAATGAAAATTTACAATCAAAATACTTGAAAAATATTTTCACGTATGATATTCTCACACTGTCAACAAATTCCACCACATATTTCCAAATGATTTAAGGAGGATCTGAAAATGAAGAAACTTAGTGTTCTGGCACTGACGGCACTGGCGGCTTTCACCTTCAGCATGAATGTATCCGCTGCTACCAAGCTGAATCTTTCCGTACCGGACGCCGCTGCTTCTTCCATCGGTGTTGCTGCCCAGGAATTTGCGGATCAGTTGAATGAGAAATCAGGCGGTGAACTGGAAGTCAAGGTTTACTTTGACGGTTCTTTGTATGGGGGAGACGCCACGGCGGCTGTTACGACCATGCAGGATGGCGGACTGGATATGCTTTGCCTGTCCACAAGCTGGTATTCATCCTTTGATGATTCCTTTAATGTGATCTCCGTTCCTTTCCTGTTCAAGACAGTTGATGCGGAACAGGCTTATCTGAATGACCCGGCTTCCAAGCCGATGTGGGATGCAGTTGAAAACATGGGCGTGAAGTTCCTGGCTGCCTGGACCCGTTCCTTCCGTATGACCACCAACAACATCCGCCCCATCACCCAGCCTTCTGATTTTGAGGGTATCAAGCTTCGTGTTTCCGGCAGCCCGATCTACCAGGTGTTCTTTGGAGAGGGCTGTGGTGCCAATGCGACACCGATGAGCTTCTCTGAGGTTTATACCGCTCTGCAGACCAATACCATTGACGGTCAGGAGAACCCGGCAGATGTGCCGTATTCATCCAGCTTCTATGAGGTTCAGAAATATCTCTCCGCTACCAACCATGTGGCAGAAGCCTGGGTCGTCGGTATGAATCCCGATAAGTTCGCTTCTCTGAGTGAAGACATGCAGACTCTGATCATGGACACTGCCCAGGAAATGCAGCAGTGGAAGAAAGATTATGATGCAGCCACCGACCAGGCGGATATCGATTTTATGATCGAAAAGGGAATGGAATACAATGAGCTGGATGAGGAAGGTCTGGCTGCATTCCAGGAGGTTTCAAAGTCCCTGTATCCGAAATTCCAGGAGATCGTCAACAATCCCGAGCTTTGGGATGCTACTATCGCGTTTGCAGAAGCGAACTGAACAGACGGCAGGTTGAGTATCCTTATGGCCGGGACAAAAACCGGCTGTTATGGGACTGTGGCGTTTGCATGTCATGACACGATGTGATGGATGTCAGGCGGCGCCATCCCCTGCTCTGTTGCAACTCACAATTTTCCCTTTAGGAAAAGGTGGCAGGAAGATGGAAAAAAAGAAAAACAATTCTGGACAGATCTTTTTTAAAGTGGCCGAGAAGATGGAGCTGGCGATGGGCGGCTTGTGTCTGGCAACGTTGTTTGTGGTGGTCCTGATCGGTATCGCCAGCCGGCTGTCGGGTATTAATGCAGCCTGGTATGAGGAGACGACCAGGGTATTCTTTCTCTGGATGATGTGGATCGGTGTCGGAGCCGGGTTTAACCACAGTGAGTCCTCGCGGGTAACCGTACTGGTCAAGGCATTGCCTGACGGACTCAAAAAAGTCTGCTATTTGCTGTATTACGTATTCTGCTTTATTTTATTCGGGATCATCATCTGGTTCGGGTTCCGCGCGGCTTTGCAGCAGGCCAGGATGGGAGAAACAGGTTCGGCACTGCGTATCCCCATGTGGATCGTCGGGATCGCGGTTCCCGTCGGCGGGATCTTCGGCATGATCGGTACGCTCAATACGCTGCTTTTTGAAAACTGGAGATTAAAAACGACAGCGGAAGAGCTGGAGCTGGAAGAGATTGCCGCCCAGACAAAAGCGGAGATCGCCAGACAGGAAGCGGAAGCAAAGGCGGCTGACACGGATGCAGAGGGGAGGTAAACATACATGAGTATTTTCATTCTGGTTGTATTTATGATCCTTATGCTCCTGGGCATACCGGTCGCCGTATCCCTGGGTATTGCCAGCATCGGTGCGATCCTGGTTTTTGACGTCTCCACGATCGCGTCTGCCGTAAAGCTGATGTATTCCTCCATGAACAGCTTTACGATGGTAGCGGTTCCTCTGTTCTTTCTGGCAGGTGTGCTGATGGAAAAAGGCGGAGTCGCTCAAAAAATCTTTGATTTCTGTGAAGATATCGTCGGATGGATTTCCGGTGGACTGGGTCATGTCAATATCCTGACCAGTATCCTGTTCGCCGGCATGAGCGGTTCTTCCGTTGCCGATGTGGCTTCCATCGGGGCGTTGTGCGCCAACGCGA
>CACZQU010000485.1 GCA_902783305.1 uncultured Lachnospiraceae bacterium
CAGCTATTGTATGCTCCCGGAGGTTCCTTCGGCAGCGGGTTACGAAAATCTGGGCTGGACGACGTCCAAGGGAAAGGCAGCACCGCTTTATCAGCCGGGGGAAAGGGTCAGGATCACTTCCCATACAACGTTTTATGCTGTCCGAAAGAAAACATCGGTCTGTACGGTCGTCTTTGCCAATGAAAAAGGTGAGATCGATACGGAATATTCCGCCCTGGCCAAAACGGTAACGGCGGGACGGGATATCGTGCTGCCCAGCGTCAGAAACCCTCAAGGCTATACCTTCACAGGCTGGAGCCACAATCCGTCAAGCCCTTCGGTCAGCTATCTGGCGGGACAGACTCTTACTGTTCAGGCCAGCATGAGGCTGTATGCGGTTATGCGGTCCAATGCCCAGGAGGAGGATATAAACGAGAGTACCTTGATGACCGGCTGGCAGCAGAACTATCGTAAGGTTGTTTTTGTAGGGGATTCCAGGACAAACCGGATGAGCAATACGCTCAGAAACGAGTTTAACGGGTCCGTGAAGCTGACCAATGTTTCCTTTATCAGCAGAGAAGGCGAGGGGCTGGACTGGCTGAAGCTTGATGGGATAAACCAGCTGACGCAGCTCCTGTCCTCCTATTACAGTACTGTTCCCACAGCCGTGATTTTCAATATCGGCGTCAATGATGTCAAGGATTCGGGGAAACTGCAGGAATACCTTTCTTATTTTACAGAGCTGGCGCCCCAGCTTCTTCAGAAAAACTGCAGGCTGTTTTTCATGTCTGTGAATCCGGTAAACAATTGTATGATACACAAGACCGGGCATGCGAACCGTCCGGAGTCAAGGATCATTAATTTCAATGAGGGGATACGGGCCGGCCTTTGCGGCAGCGGCGGCAGTTATACCTATATCGACTGCTATTCCTGGCTGATTGCCAATGGATACAGTCATGATTCCGGCATGGGTGACGGAAACCAGTCAGTACTGACCGTAGACGACGGCCTGCATTATTCGGCGAAGACTTATAAGCGAATCTATAATTATTGTATAGAATCCATACTGAAAGCAGTGAATTAAACAGCAGGCGGAATGGATTTTTACCGCATAAACAAACCATGATTTACCGTTTATGCGTGGATGAAAAGAGGAGATGAAACAGAATGGAGCACACAACGGTAAAGGAAATATACCGGGACCAGAAAAAATACATCGGGCAGAAGCTTACGGTGAGCGGATGGGTGCGCAGCATCCGGGATTCCAAAATGTTTGGGTTTCTTGTTCTTCACGATGGAACCTTTTTTGAGACGCTGCAGGTCGTATACCACGATACCATGGAAAATTTCCAGGAGATTTCCAGGTTGAATGTCGGAGCGGCAGTCATCGTCACAGGTACTTTGGTAGAGACTCCCCAGGCGAAGCAGCCCTTTGAGATACAGGCGGAAGAGATCACGGTGGAGGGTGTGAGCGCTCCAGACTATCCTCTTCAGAAAAAAAGACACAGTCTGGAGTATCTCAGAACCATCACCCATCTGCGCCCCAGGACCAATACGTTCCAGGCGGTTTTCCGGGTCCGTTCTCTGTGTGCCTATGCCATTCACCGGTTTTTCCAGGAGAGAGGATTTGTTTATGTCCACACACCGCTGATTACCGGCAGTGACGCGGAGGGAGCCGGGGAGATGTTCCAGGTGACGACACTGGATCTTTGTCATCCGCCGGTACGGGAGGACGGAAGCATCGATTTCTCCCAGGATTTCTTTGGCAAACCGACGAACCTGACGGTCAGCGGACAGCTCAACGGCGAAACCTTCGCCCAGGCGTTCCGGAATATTTACACCTTCGGACCGACCTTCCGGGCTGAGAATTCCAATACCACCCGTCATGCCGCGGAGTTCTGGATGATCGAGCCGGAGTGCGCTTTCTTTGACCTGAAGGATGACATGGATCTGGCGGAGGGTATGCTGAAATATGTGATCCGGTATGTGCTGGAAAATGCACCGGAGGAAATGAATTTCTTCAATTCTTTTGTGGATAAGGGCCTTCTGGACAGACTGAATCATGTGGTGAACTCCGAGTTCGGTCATGTGACCTACACGCAGGCCATTGAAATTCTTGAGAAAAACAATGACCAGTTTGACTATAA
>CACZQU010000486.1 GCA_902783305.1 uncultured Lachnospiraceae bacterium
CATGTTTTCGGAATATACTCTCTCCGTATGCAGGCCACTGACATACTTCGATTCCCAGACAATCCCGCCGTCCCAGGCCGTATCTGTCACCACACCGATATTGAAGGTCCTGCCCTCTCCCCTGAGCTGGGTACTCGATATGTTTTTGGTCCTCTCCAGATAAACGACCTCACAATAATTTTTCAGATAATCGAATTTGCCCCGCCAGTCAGAGCCAAGGACCAGCACGTCTATATTGTACTTGAGGATATCGCTGACCTTCTGTCCCTGATACTCCTCAATGATGATCTCATCCGCAAAACCCGTCTTACGGACATTTTCAATGCGGTGAAGGAGGCTGTCACGAACATTGAGCTTGCCCCGTTCGATATCATAGCTCTCGCTTGTCACGCCGACGATCAGGTAATCCCCCATCGCCCTGGCCCGTTTCAGAATATTATAATGCCCCTTGTGAAACAAGTCAAAAGTCCCATAGGTGATCACACGCTTCATGGAAAACACACCCCTTATTCTTCCTCATCGTATTCATCATCCCGAAGATTGCCCGTCCTGCTCTTTTCCTTTTTAAAGATGATCAGGCCGATCAGCCACATGAGTTTGGTGTACAGCCAGTCAACGGGAGGACTGCCCAGAACCAGCACAAGCACGGCAGATACGGCAAGATTCCCCCAGATGGTGTCGACATAGGAGATCTGTGTCAGCAGCAGACCATTTGCGACGATCAGGATCGGATAATGGAAAAAGTAGATCGGCATCGTATTTCTCCCGAGGAAGGTCAGAAAATGCTTCCTGTCCGGAAGGATGGCAAAAAGCAGGAAGATCACGATAAACGAAACCACATACATGAGAATCCTGAGGCTGATCCCCTCCCACATCGTCACACCGCTCATCTGATAGCTGTGGTTCTGACGGAACAGATCCACGGGCAGATTGTGCTTCAGCATATAATTGGGGACAGAATACAGAAGCACTCCCGTAACGGGGATCAGGATCCATTTTCCCTTAAATTCACGGATGATACGGGTATACTCGCTTCTCCACAGATAGCCGGACACAAAAAAAGGAAAAAAAACAACAATACGGGAGGCAGACAGATAAGTAGAAAATTCCGGCCTCAGACCTGCCCATACCGCCAGGACGATGCTGAGAAGAACAACAAATCGGATCTTGCTCAGAGCCTCGATCGTCAGTCTGTAGAAAAACAACGCAAGCAGATACCACATGACCGTTCCGCTGGGCCTGAGAAGCTCATAATCCATATGCTGCCCGTTCCAGTTGTAGACAAACCAGCTCATGGTATATCCCAGGATGTATGGCATCATAAGATTGCGGAAATTCTTCATCTGATTTTGCGGATGCTTGGAGAGGTACCCCGAAACGAAAACAAACGCCGGCATATGAAAAATGGTAATGGCATACCAGACATGTTTGTATACGGCTGACTGCCTGATCAGCGCCATGGCGATCAGGTGGTTGAATACCACCAGAAAGATCAGCAGCAGCTTTATATTATCTATCAAATAAGAATACGGGAGATCCCTGTCCTCATATTTCTTTCTTCCCATCCCACTTCCCCTGTCTTTCTCTTTTCCAAACAAAGACGGTTATCATCTGCAGATTCCGGAATCGGCAAAACATACAAAAGAATCATAACATACCTTTTCTTTTTTTGGAACATATTTTTAACAATTCCGTAGAAAACTTTTCAGAGGGGAGGTACAGTTCAAAGAGCAACCGCCAGCCGGGCTTCGTTAACCTTCGGACGAGCAAGGCAGGATGTATCCCCGGGCAGGACCAGATCTCAACTTCAGGTTGAATCCGGCTTTCACAGATGATATCATAAATGTGAAAAAGTACCCGTTCTTCCGCATTATTATCCCCACAGGGAGGTAAACATCTCATGAAACGTGTCATTACCTATGGTACCTTTGACCTGCTCCATTATGGGCACATCAATCTTCTGCAAAGAGCAAAAAAATACGGCGACTATCTGATCGTCGCTCTTTCCACGGATGAGTTCAATCACAACGAAAAAAACAAAACCTGTTATTTCAGTTATGAAGAACGCAAGCATCTGCTCGAAGCCATCCGGTATGTGGATCTGGTCATCCCTGAAGAGAGCTGGGAGCAGAAAGTATCGGATATTAAAGAATACCATATCGATACCTTTGTCATCGGAGATGACTGGAAGGGAAAGTTTGATTTCCTCAAAGAATCCTGTGAGGTCGTCTATCTTCCCCGTACTCCTGAGATCTCTTCCACACAGATCAGACAGGATCTCTCAAAGAAAGATCCTGTTTGCTGAATCACGATCTGCACAGGCGGAATATTTTTCGTTTTTTGCACAAATAATGTAGATATTTTTTTCCATTTCTTGTATAATATACGCATATCAGCTGAAACAGCGGGACTCTGCGATTGGATCCGGCGGTTTCGGCCGTAAAAAAGGAAAGTGAGGGTTCTCTATGAGTCAAAACAGTATGCTTGCAATGATACTGGCTGGAGGGCGCGGCAGTCGTCTCCATGATCTCACCAGCAAAGTGGCCAAACCAGCCGTTCATTACGGAGGGAAGTATCGTATCGTAGATTTTCCATTAAGTAACTGTGCCAACAGCGGCATCGATGTTGTCGGTGTGCTGACCCAGTATGAGTCCATCCAGCTTAACAGTTATGTCGCCAACGCAGGGACCTGGGGACTGGACGCCAAGGACAGCGGTGTTTATGTCCTTCCGCCCCGTGAGAAGGCAGATGCCAACCTTGATGTCTATCGCGGGACAGCCGACGCCATTTCACAGAACATTGATTTCATTGACTCCTTCTCCCCGGAGTATCTGTTGATCCTGTCCGGCGACCACATCTATAAGATGAACTATGCCAAGATGCTCGCTTTCCATAAAGAGCATAAAGCGGACGCGACCATAGCGGTTATCCCCGTTCCCATGAAAGAAGCCAGCCGTTTCGGTATCATGAATACCGACGAAGAAGGCAAGATCGTGGAGTTCGAGGAGAAACCGGCAAATCCCAAGAGCAATCTTGCGTCCATGGGCATTTACATCTTCACCTGGAAGACCCTTCGCAGGCTTCTGCTCGCAGATGTCAAGAGTCAGGAATCCAGCCATGACTTCGGCAAAGACATCATCCCCACCCTGATCGCCGAGGGCAAGAGCGTCTATGCCTACAAATTTGAGGGATACTGGAAGGATGTCGGAACCATCGATTCTCTCTGGGAGGCAAATATGGATCTGCTCAGCCCCACCAATGAGCTGGATCTGAGCGACCCGACGTGGAAGATCTATACAGAGGACACCTCTGCCCTGCCGCAGTATATCGGCGCAGAGGCTTCCATTTCCAACGCGTATATCACCCAGGGCTGCATCATCGATGGTGAAGTGCGCAATTCCGTCCTCTTCACCAATGCCGTCGTCCAGCCCGGGGCAAAGGTCATCGATTCGGTTCTGATGCCCGGCGCTGTCGTCGAAGAAGGCGCTGTCGTCACCCGGGCTCTGGTCGCCAATGATGTCACTATCGGAAAGAAAGCCGTCGTCGGCACAGCGGACAGCGAGCACATCGAGCTGGTCGCAAAACGTGTAAAGGGGGTTGAATAATATGTATAAGGCTTTTGGTATTGTAAATTCATCCTCGAGAAACCTCTATGTTTCCGGTTTACAGGACTATCGTCCGATCGGTGCCTTTTCTTTTCTGGGCAGATATCGTGTGATCGACTTCCCGATCTCCAACTTCAGCAACAGTGATATCGACAGGATTCAGGTCTATATCAACAGCAAGCCCCGTTCCCTGGTGGATCATCTCGGCACCGGCCGTCATTATAACATCAATTCCAAGAGCGGCAAGCTGCAGATCCTCTTCTCCGAGATCGCGGACACCAACAGCATCTACAACACGGATATCGCCGCTTACCTGGAGAACATGGAATATATCAACCGGATGCATCATCCCTATGTGGTGATCGCTCCCAGCTATATGATCTATACCCAGGATTTCAACGCTCTGATCAATCAGCATGTGGAGTCCGGCGCGGATATTACGATGCTGTATCACAGTGTCGACAACGCAAAGGAAGAATTCCTCAACTGCTATCTTCTCAACCTCAACCGCCAGAAGGGTGTTCTCTCCATCGAGCGCAATGAGGGCAGCGTTGCCAAGCGCAATGTCTCCATGGATACTTATGTCATGCGTAAGGAGCTCTTTGTCGAGCTGGTAAAGAAGGCAAAAGAAACCTCCTCCATGTACACCATGGTCCATATCATCAACGCGCTGTGCGGCAATGAACTCGACGTCAGAGGCGTTGCGCACAAGGGATATTTCGCGGCGCTGAACGACTTCAACGCGTATTATAAGGCAAATGAGGAGCTGATCGATTCAAAGGTAGCCGCCAGCCTTTTCTCCAAAGACTGGCCGATCTATACCCGTACCAACGACTCCAGCCCCACTCACTATTATGAGACAGCCAACATCCGCAATTCCGTCGTCTCCAACGGATGCACGATCGAGGGAACCATCGAGAATTCCGTTATCGGTCGTGGCTGCATTATCCACAAAGGCGCTGTCGTCAAGAACAGTATCGTCCTTGCAGGTGCGGAGATCGGCGAAAATATCCTGGTGGAGAATCAGGTGATCGACAAGCGCGCGAAGCTGCTTAAACTCAAGAGCGCGGTTTCTCCCGCTGACAAGCCCGGATACATCAAGAGGGAGGATTCCCTTTAAAGCCTGATTCCGAACGCTTTGTGTCAGACAAAAAAGGCATGGCCATAAGGCTATGCCTTTTTTCGTTCCGGTGCCTTCGTTCCGGTGCCTTCGTTCCGGTGCCTGACACCAATGTGGTCTAATTAGTGTCAACTTAGGGATTGAGAAAATGTCAGATAATATAGAATGATGTCTGCTTTTTTACTTTTCCAACCCTTAAGTATTCGCTTCG
>CACZQU010000487.1 GCA_902783305.1 uncultured Lachnospiraceae bacterium
ATGCGATACATCATGAATATGCGTCCCGTGCTCAATATGGATGCCCTCTTCTCTGACGGGTCGGAGTATTACAGGAGCCCCTCAGAACCAGTCCCCGGGGAGAAGGTGAGGATCCGCTTCCGGACACAGAAAAACAATGTGGATGGTGTGCGCCTTGTCGCCGGTTCAACCCGGCTGGACATGGAATTGTGTGCCAGTGGCAACGGATTTGATTATTACGAGGCTCAGCTTACGATGCCGGACAGTATTCTGAGATATCATTTCGAAATCAGTTATGGATGGAAGATTTGTTATTACAGCTGTATCGGAGCCGAGAGAGAGTTGTCGGAACGAAGCGAATTTGAGATCTATCCCGGGTATAATACACCCGAATGGGCCAAAGGCGCGGTGATGTATCAGATTTTTGTCGATCGGTTCTGCCAGGGGGATCCCGGCAACAACGTGGAGACAGGGGAGTATTATTATATCGGCGACGTTTCCTCCAAAGTCGAGGACTGGGGAAAGGTTCCTTCGGTGATGGGAGTACGGGAATTTTACGGAGGAGATCTGCAGGGAATCATGGATAAACTGGATTATCTGCAGGATCTGGGGATCGAGGTGATCTATCTCAATCCGATCTTTGTTTCTCCCAGCAACCACAAATATGACATCCAGGATTATGATTATGTCGATCCTCATTATGGAAAAATCGTGGTGGATATGGAGGACGGGCTCCTGGCGCAGGGAGATACGGACAATTCCCATGCGGCCAGGTATATCCGGCGGGTCTGTGACAAACGGAACCTTGAAGCCAGCAATGCGTTTTTTGTGCAGCTGGTGGAGGAAATCCATTCCAGAGGAATGCGTATCATTATCGACGGAGTGTTCAACCATTGCGGTTCCTTCAATAAATGGATGGACCGGGAGAGAATTTATGAAAACGCGGAGGGGTATCCTCCGGGCGCTTTTGTCAGCGCAGACAGCCCTTACCGGGATTATTTTCAGTTCAGTGATCCGAACGGATGGCCCTTTAATACGAGCTATGACGGATGGTGGGCCCATGATACTTTGCCGAAGCTGAACTTTGAACAGTCGGAGGAGCTGTGTGAAGAGATTATCCGGATCGGGAAGAAATGGGTAGGACCTCCGTTCAACGTTGATGGATGGCGTCTCGATGTCGCTGCTGACCTGGGGCACAGCAATGAGTTCAATCATCAGTTCTGGCAGCGCTTCCGCAAGGCCGTGAAGGAAGTAAACCCGGAAGCAGTCATTCTGGCGGAGCATTATGGCAATCCTGAGAGATGGCTTCTTGGAAACGAATGGGATACCGTCATGAATTATGACGCCTTTATGGAGCCGGTAACCTGGTTCCTGACCGGAATGGAGAAGCACTCTGATGAGTACCGTGAGGATCTGCTGGGAAACAGTGAGGCGTTTATCCATTCCATGAGAAATAACATGAGAGCCCTGCATATGTCCGCCTTATATTCCGCGATGAATGAGCTTTCCAACCATGACCATTCCCGTTTTCTGACCAGAACGAACCACCGGGTCGGCAGAATTTCCTATGCCGGTGCCATGGCTGCTTCAGAAAATATCAATCCTGCTGTCATGAGGGAAGCCGTGGTGATTCAGATGACCTGGCCTGGATGTCCGACCATTTATTATGGAGATGAAGCGGGAGTCTGCGGGTTTACCGATCCGGATAACCGACGGACGTATCCCTGGGGAAATGAAGATCAGACCATGCTTTCCTTTCACCGGACGGTGATTGCCATCCGGAAAAAATATGATTTTCTCAAAAAGGGCTCCGTGCAGTTTTTGTGGAATGACTGGCAGGGCTTATGCTATGGCCGCTTTTCCCATGATGAGAGAATGATCGTGATTATCAACAATCAGGATGCCTCCAGAGAGATGAATATCGAAACCTGGAAGACCGGAATCAGCCGCCTGAAAACCTCCAATCTTACCCGGATCCTGCTTTCCTGTAAGGACGGCTTTACCGAAGACCCGGAGGAATACCAGGCAGAGGGCGGGATTATTCATGTGGATATGCCTGCGTTTGGCGTGATGGTTCTCTATCATAAATGTGAAAACCCGTTCATCCGGTAAGGAGGGGTAATGGAACAGAATCTGGAAATAAAGACGAAGGAATATCCCGATGCGCATTTTCTGCTGGAGTATATGACAGCTGACGGTGCCAGGATGCGGGAAAACACGGATCATGTTCCTGGACTTGAAATCATGGATTCCTGGGGAATGGCTGTGATGATCGAGGCGGTTCAGCCGTTTTTTGATACCGCCTCGGATCTTATCCGCGGAGAACTTTTCGGAGAGCTTCATCGGGATCTGTATTACCTGAATCTGAATCCCCACCAGTCGGTGGTCTTCTTTCCCCAGGATTTTGTGGACTATGAGCTGATTGCCAGACAGATTTATTATTTTCTGAAAAGAAAATACACCGCAAGACTTTACCTGTCGGTAAGCCGGTCGTTTCACGGCATCGCAGAGCTTCCCGGGGTATTACGGCAGCTTGAACGCCTCATGGAGGAGCAGTATTATCATCCCGAGCATCACGTCTTTACGGAGAAGGAATCCGAGGAGACGGAGGTTACGGAGGAGGCTCAGGATTCCCGGCTGGTTCAGCTGATCTCAGAAGATATCAGCAAGAAGGATGTAGCCAGGCTGAGAAAGCACTGCAGACTCCTGATGGACAAGTATCACAGACAATCTCAGTATTCCGCCATGTACATCAAGTTTGTCTTTTCCTCCATTCTTCAGGAGCTATTCCAGGAACCGAGGTTTGCGCGGATGAGAAGGCTGGAGCAGCAGATCGATAAGCTTTACAGCGCGACAAACATTGCGCAGATCCTGGAAATAACACGCCAGGAGGTGGCGGAGTACGGACTGTTTCTTGAGAGAGCCCTCAGCGATTCGCGCAGGGAGGTCGCGGCGGCGTGCAATTATATCCGTGAGAGATATCAGGACGATATCAGTGTCAGAGAGCTTGCCGGACTGGTTCATCTGCCGGAGGGATACCTGAGTTATCTTTTCCGCAGCGAGACAGGCATGAGTGTATACCGTTTTGTCATGAACGTCCGCCTGAACCAGGCTAAGGAAGCTTTGCGGACTACCGACCGCCGGATCGAGCAGATCAGCATGCAGTCGGGGATACGGAATCCGGAGTATTTCAACCGCGCGTTTGAGAACCATTTCGGTCTGTCGCCGGAGGAGTACCGGATCCGGTCAAGAGGACGAGTCGTGTGATCATCAGCTGAAAACAGAAAAAACATGAAAATTTAAAAAAAGGGCTTGCATTACCCGCAAAGATGTGCTACTATTAGTGAGTCGCATGACAAGGCCAGTTGGTCAAGGGGTCAAGACGCCGCCCTCTCACGGCGGAAACACGAGTTCGATTCTCGTACTGGCTATCCATGGAGCAATCAGAGATCTTCTCTGGTTGCTTTTTTTACGCGCTGATTTTCCGGGCCGGAAACCGCGTTTTCCGCCCTGATGCGAAGGACTGAACAGTACCGCTTTCAGCGCATTGATGTCCTGTGTTTACAGATGAGGAGGAAAATAATGACCGCACATGAGACCTATGACGCAGCGAGCATTTCTGTCCTGGAAGGACTGGAGGCTGTGCGGAAGAGGCCTGGGATGTATATCGGAAGCGTGTCCCGCAAGGGTCTTAACCATTTGATCTATGAAATCGTTGACAATGCCGTGGACGAGCACCTGGCAGGATATTGCTTCAGGATCCAGGTGATTCTGGAAAAGGACGGATCCTGTACCGTGACAGATGACGGACGGGGTATTCCTGTTGATCTCCACGAGAAAGGAGTCCCTGCGGAGCGTCTGGTCTTTACGACACTGCATGCCGGGGGAAAATTCGACAACAGCGCTTATAAAACCAGCGGAGGGCTGCATGGCGTCGGTTCGAGTGTTGTCAATGCCCTGTCCTTGTGGCTGGATGTGAGGATCAGCCGGGATGGGTTTGTCTATCATGATTATTATGAGAAGGGAGAGCCTGCGCTGGAGCTTGACGAAGGCTTTCTCCCGAAGGTCGGAAAGTCTTCCCGGACGGGAACCGCTGTCCGTTTTCTGCCGGATCCCGAAATTTTTGAACGAACGGATTTCTCGGCAGCTGAGGTCAAAAGCCGTCTTCATGAGACAGCATACCTGAATCCTGAGCTTATACTTGAGTTTGAGGACCGAAGAAGCGCAGGGGCAGAGAAGGTGATTTTTCATGAACCGGAGGGACTTGCCGGTTTCGTCAGAGACCTGAATCAGCACACGGAGGTTCTCCACGATCCGGTCTGCCTCAAGGGAGAGGCGGAAGGAATCAAGGTGGATATTTCCTTTCAGTACTGTACGGAATTCCGGGAGAATGTCCTGGGGTTCTGCAACAACATCTATAATTCCGAAGGCGGGACGCACCTGACCGGTTTTAAGACGACGTTTACGGCGGTGATGAACACCTATGCCAGACAGATCGGTCTGCTCAAGGAAAAGGATGCGAACTTCACCGGGGCGGATATCCGTAACGGTCTTACCGCCGTGATCTCCATCAAACACCCGGATCCCCGGTTTGAAGGCCAGACAAAGACCAAACTGGACAACCAGGATGCAGCCAAAGCTGTGGGAAAAGTGGCCGGAGAACAGCTGGTGCTGTATTTCGACAGAAATCTCGAAACGCTGAAATCCGTGCTTTCCTGCGCGGAGAAGGCGGCGAAGATCCGCAGGAGTCAGGAAAGGGCAAAAACGAATCTTCTGACCAGGCAGAAATATTCCTTTGACACTAACGGCAAGCTGGCAAACTGTGAAAAAAAGGATCCGGCTCAGTGTGAGATCTTCATTGTCGAGGGCGATTCGGCCGGAGGTTCGGCGAAAACCGCCAGGAACCGCAACTATCAGGCAATTCTGCCGATACGGGGGAAAATTCTCAATGTAGAGAAAGCATCCATTGACAAGGTGCTTGCCAATGCCGAGATCAAGACAATGATCAATGCTTTCGGATGTGGATTTTCGGAAGGCTATGGAAATGATTTTGATATCGGAAAGCTTCGGTATGACAAAATAGTGATAATGGCTGATGCCGATGTGGACGGAGCTCATATCTCCACTCTTCTTCTGACCCTGTTTTACCGGTTTATGCCGGAGCTGATTACCCAGGGCCATGTATATATCGCAATGCCTCCCCTTTACAAAGCAATGCCGAAGAAAGGCAGTGAAGAGTATCTGTATGACGATAAAGCGCTGGAGGCTTATCGCAGACGCCACAAGCCCGGGACCTTTACTCTTCAGAGATATAAAGGACTGGGGGAGATGGACGCGGAGCAGCTCTGGGAGACCACGCTTAATCCGGAAACCAGAAGGATGAAGCAGGTCGGGATAGAGGATGCCAGGATGGCCTCTGACGTGACGGAGGTATTGATGGGAAGTGAAGTCCCTCCGCGGAAGGCATTTATATATGAGCACGCAAAAGATGCGGAGCTGGATGTCTGACGGAATAAGGAAGGTATGAATGGAAACGAAACAGGAAAACATCATTCGGACAGATTATGCCGAAGAAATGCAGAAATCCTATATTGATTATGCGATGAGCGTCATAGTTTCCCGTGCTCTTCCTGATGTACGGGACGGACTCAAGCCGGTCCAGAGACGGACGCTGTATGACATGTACGAGCTGGGTATCCGGTATGACAGGCCGTACAGGAAATGTGCGCGTATCGTGGGAGACACGATGGGTAAATATCATCCCCACGGGGACAGCTCGATCTATGAGGCACTGGTGGTGATGGCGCAGGACTTCAAAAAGGGCTGTACCCTGGTGGATGGACATGGCAATTTCGGCTCCATCGAAGGGGACGGAGCTGCCGCCATGAGATATACGGAGGCCAGGCTGCAGAAAATCACACAGGACGTTTTTCTTGCCGACCTGGACAAGAATGTCGTCGATTTCCTTCCCAATTTTGACGAGACGGAGAAGGAACCTTCAGTGCTTCCGGTGCGGATCCCCAACCTGCTGGTAAATGGGGCTGACGGGATTGCCGTCGGGATGGCGACCAGCATTCCGCCTCACAATCTCGCGGAAGTGGTGGATGCGGTAAAGGCCTACATGAAAAATCCCGAAATCAGTGTCAAGGGACTGATGCGCTACATGAAGGGACCGGATTTCCCCACAGGAGGAATAATCGTCAACAAGGATGATCTCCCTGCCATCTATGAAACCGGTACCGGCAAGATCCGTGTCCGCGGAAGAGTGGAAACCGAGAAGCTCCCGGGGGGAAGGCAGCAGCTGGTGGTGACCCAGATCCCCTATCCGATGCTGGGCGCGAATATCGGGAAATTCCTGAATGACGCGGCATCCCTGGTGGAGACCCGCAAGACGACGGATATCGTGGATATCTCCAATCAGTCCTCGAAGGAGGGGATCCGGATTGTAATTGAGCTCCGCAAGGGAGCGGATCCGGAAGCATTGAAAAATCTTCTTTACAAAAAAACCCGTCTGGAGGATACTTTTGGTGTGAATATGCTTGCCGTAGCGGACGGCAGGCCGGAGACCCTGTCCCTGCGGCAGATCATCGAGCATCACGTGGATTTTCTGTTTGAGATTTCCAACCGGAAATACCGGAACCTTCTCGCAAAAGAGCAGGAAAAGCAGGAGATTCAGGAGGGTCTGATACAGGCATGTGATGTCATTGACCTGATTATCGAAATCCTCAGGGGAAGCCAGAGCCGGGAACAGGCGATGAAATGCCTGTCAGAAGGAGTCACCGAGGGGATCCGCTTCAGGACGAAAACCAGCCAGAAACAGGCGGCAAAGCTTCATTTTACGGAAAAGCAGGCTGCGGCCATTCTGGATATGCGCCTTCACCGGCTGATCGGGCTCGAGCTGACGGCACTTATCCAGGAGCATGAACAGACGCTGGCGAATATCGCCCGGTATGAAGAATTGCTGAACAATTATGACGAGATGGCAGGACTGTTAATCAAAGAGCTGGACGCGGTGAAACGGGAGTTTGGCGTCGCCAGAAAGACCTCCATAGAAAACGCGGAGGAGGCGGTTTTTGAGGAAACGCCGCCGGAGGAGATTGAGCTCTGCTTCCTGATGGATCGTTTTGGCTACATGAAGACGATTGATATGACAGCCTATGAGAGAAACAAGGAGGCTGCAGAGAAAGAAAACCGTTTTGTATTCCCTGTGATGAGCGGCGGGAGGATCGCGCTTTTTACAGATACCGGCAAGATGCATACGGTAAGAGTGAAAGAGATTCCTTCCGTCAGGTTCCGGGATAAGGGAATCCCTGCGGATAATGTCAGCAACTATGATTCCTCCCAGGAGAGGATTCTGTTTGCGGCGGATATGGCGAAGCTCAGCGAATCGGTGCTTTTGTTTGTCTCCCGGGATTCCATGTGCAAGCAGGTGCCGGGAAGCGAGTTTGAGACCTCCCGGAAGACCACTCAGTCGACGAAGCTGGGAGAGGGAGATCAGCTGGTTTATGTCGGCCCATGTCAGGAGATTGAGCAGCTTCTCCTTCAGACTTCCTCAGGCTGTCTGCTGCGCTTCCTGATGACGGAGGTTTCTTCCATGAAGAAAACATCGATAGGTGTGAGAGGAATGAAGCTTTCCAAGGGGGATTATGTGGAGAAGGCATTTCCTCTGGCCGGTGAAGCGGAACTGACTCTTTCGATTGATGACAGAGAATATCCCGTCTCGAAGGTCCGTCTTTCCCGCCGGGATGCCAGAGGATCCAGGCCGAAGCTCTGATCAGACGTTACTAACGGGAATCATTTATGGGGAGGGCGGTATGGATCAGGCACAGATGAGGAAACTCCTGGAAAATGTCGCAAGGGGCTCCGCAAGCGTGGAGGAAGCACTTCTTGAGCTCAGGAAAGCGCCGGTAGAGGATCTGGGCTATGCACGGATAGATCATCACCGGGCTGTGCGACAGGGAATCGCGGAGGTCATCTACGGCGCGGGAAAAACGCCGGAGCAGATCGCAGGGATCACTTCCGCCATGCTTGCGAAAGGTCAGAAAACGGTTCTGATTACGAGAATGAGTCCGGACGCTTATGAGACTGTCCGGAATCAGATAGAAATCGATTATGATCCGGTGAGCCGCACAGGCATAGCCGGCAGTATCCCGGACGCAGACGGACAGGGAAGAATCGTGATTGCCACCGGAGGAACCAGCGACATCCGCGTCGCACAGGAAGCCGCCAGGACGGCATTGGCTCTTGGCAATGACGTGGTAAAGCTGTATGATGTGGGAGTGGCAGGGATTCACCGTCTGCTTGGACATCTGGATGAGATTATGTCTGCGAGGGTGATTGTGGCGATCGCCGGTATGGAAGGGGCTTTAGCCAGCGTGATCGGCGGTCTGGCGGACTGTCCGGTGATCGCGGTGCCTACGAGTGTAGGGTATGGCGCCAGCTTTGGAGGAATTTCCGCCCTGCTGTCGATGCTGAATTCCTGTGCGAGTGGGGTGAGTGTGGTGAATATTGACAATGGATTTGGCGCCGGTTATCTGGCAAGTATGATTAACCATCTGTAGGGAGATGGCTGCCGGGGCATTGGTGAAGAAACCAGTTTGTATTATACAGGAGAATTGCATTGATAGTATTATATTTGGACTGCGGTATGGGCGCGGCGGGAGATATGCTGGCCGCAAGCCTTCTGGAAATCCATCCCGATCCGGAGGGAGCAGTGCGCCGGCTGAACGGGCTTGGGATTCCCGGAGTGGAATACCGGCTGGAGAAAACCGTCAAAAACGGAATAACCGGTTCCCACTTAAACGTGAGTATCTATGGCCGGGAAGAGGAAAGTGATGACGGAGATCCTCATGGACAGGAGCATTCTCATGAGTATGAGCATGAGCATCATCATGAGCATGAGCATGACGAAGATCATGATGAGCATGAACATTCTCATGAGCATGCTCATCATGAGCATGAGCATGAACATTATCATGAGCATGCCCATCATGAGCATGAACATTATCATGAGCATGCCCATCATGAGCATGAGCACGAACATCATCATGAGTATGACCATGATGAGCATGAACATGAACATCATCATGACCATGCCCATGACCATCATCACGTCCATGACCACGGCCACCCTCATGCTCATGCCCATCATTCACTGAAGGATATCGATCAGGTCGTGTCCGGGCTGAAACTCCCGGAGCCGGTCAAAGCGGATATCATGGCGGTATACCACGAGATCGCCCAGGCGGAGAGTCATGTTCACGGGCAGGAAATCGATCAGATTCATTTTCATGAAGTAGGGACAATGGATGCTGTGGCGGATGTCACTGCCGTATGCCTGCTGATGCAGGAGCTCTGTGTGGATGAGATACACGCATCTCCGGTACATGTGGGCTCCGGCAGCGTCAGATGTGCCCATGGGATACTTCCGGTCCCGGCCCCGGCTACGGCTTATCTGCTGAGAGGAATTCCAAGCTTCGCAGGAGAGATCCGAGGGGAGCTTTGTACACCTACAGGAGCGGCTTTGCTGCGTCATTTTGTAAAAAGCTACGGACCGCAGCCGGTTATGGTCACTGAGCGGATTGGGTACGGGATGGGCAAAAAAGACTTCGCACAGGCAAACTGCCTGAGGGCTGTCCTTGGGACTTCGGCTGAGGAGGATGTGACACTGTCTGGGATCAGGGCGGATGAGACGGTTCTGGAGCTGAAGTGTAATCTGGACGACATGACGCCGGAAGAGATCGGATACGCGCAGGAGATTCTCCTGAATGCCGGCGCTCTGGATGTCTTTACCGTCAGCATCGGAATGAAAAAGAACCGTCCGGGGGTTCTTCTGACCTGTCTGTGCAGCCCCGGGAACAGGGAGAAGATGCTGAAGCTGATCTTTACCCATACGACGACATTGGGGATACGGGAGACGCAATGTTCCCGGTATGTCCTGAAACGCGGCATTTGTGAGCTTCCGGTCAAGGAGATGTCTGTCCGGATCAAGACTGCCTCCGGCTGGGGGGTTTCACGCGCAAAGCCGGAGTATGAGGATCTGGCGCAAATTGCCGGAAAGGAAGGAATTTCCCTTCGTGAGGCAGCCCGCCTTCTGGAGCAGGGAGCGGACGTAAGCCATAAGATGTGAAAAGGGGTGGAGCTTTGGAAATGATACTGGATGCGGTACTGGATGCAGTACTGGATTCCGTAAAACTATTACCGTTTCTGTTTGTGACATATCTTCTGATGGAATATCTGGAGAGCCGTACGCAGGACTATGCCCGACGGTTTATCCGTAAAGCAGGCTGGCTTGGCCCCTTGTGGGGAGGTGCTTTGGGAATGTTTCCGCAATGCGGTTTTTCGGCTGCCGCTTCAAACCTGTATGCGGGAAGGGCAATTTCCGTCGGTACTCTTCTTGCGGTTTTTCTGGCTACCTCCGATGAGATGATACCGATCATGATCTCAGAGTCGGTTCCTTTGACCGCCATGATACAGATCGTCCTGCTGAAGGCCGGGACAGGGATTCTGGCCGGCTTCATTGTCGATGCGTTCTGCCACATTACGAAAAAACCGAATACCGGACAGCCGGAGGACGAGGGAGACCTCATGATCGAACGTCTGTGTGAAAAGGAGCATTGCCATTGCGAAGAAGGCAGTATCGTCCGGTCCGCTTTTCATCACACCATCAGAATCTTTCTGTTTGTTTTCGGGATTACCGTGATCCTCAATTTCGCTTTTTCTTTTATCGGAGAAGCCAGCCTTGCCCGGTTATTCACCGGGATACCGGTGGGCGGATTATTCCTTGCTGCTTTAGTCGGACTGATTCCGAACTGCGCTGCTTCAGTCCTTCTGACGCAAATGTACCTCCATGGTGTCATACCGGTCAGCCAGATGATGGCCGGACTGCTTGTCGGGGCTGGTGTGGGACTGCTGGTCTTGTTCCGGGTGAATCCTGACCCAAAGGAGAATCTGCTGATAACAGTGGTTTTATATGCTGCCGGTGTCGTCGGAGGAATGATCATCTGGCTGACAGGACTTATTTAGGGCATTTCAGACAGAACCGGAGAAAGAGGAAACATCTGTTTTTGCGTACGATAATATTGGGAGTTACTATTCACGATCTGACCTTCCCCGTGCGTGAGGTGAATGGTACCCTAGAAATGGCCATCCGCAGGCGTCGGTACTTAGTGAGTGCAAGCCGAAGGCGCAGCA
>CACZQU010000488.1 GCA_902783305.1 uncultured Lachnospiraceae bacterium
AAACAGCTCTATCGCAGTATCTTTTGTGCTGGCATAAGCCTGTACGCAGCTTCTGATATTAAATGGCAGATATTCTGACTCCTCATAACCCTTCTGTGAATTAAGGGAATATGGCAGTCCGCCGACAAGCATCTTCCTGCAGATCTTCGAATATGGCTTATATCTATGATTTTTCTTTACAAATTCTTCTATGTATCTGCTTATATCCATCTGTTTTAAACCCGCATGATCAAAAAATATTACATCCCGATCAAAACCAGCTTCTGATCTGGATAGGTTCTGTGTTCGTCATCGACATTTCCGTTTATACCAGCGCGAACAGATAAATGGAACATTCATTTGTTCCGGCGTAGTATATGCAGAAGTACTAAAATATCCGTTTCGGATAGTAAGTACTTCTAGAATAAATGCTTTATTTTACTCCCTTCAATATGTACGAAATCTCAGAAAGAGTATGCACAATAAATCCGGATGAGACTCACTTATCAAATAATCCTCAGAAAAGCTGGTATCAATTCCAACAGAGAGCATACCCGCGGCAAGAGCTGCCATAATCCCATTTGGTGCATCCTCTGCTAACTACACATTTCTCCGGAATAACCTGTATACATTCCTTCTTAGCTGACCTGGGATGTCTGGCATCCACCTGCCAGATGAGATACCATCATTATACCATAATCCCCACATCTATTTACACTACCATGCAGGATAATGTTTTCTAAGACAATTTCTGTGCTGTCCGATCATTGTCCTTTGGTTGACACCGGGAAGGATAGGTGATAAAATGTGCACCACTATATTATTAATTATTCTGCGGCAGCTGTTCAGACAGCTGTTTCTGGTTGTCAGAATAAAAGGAGGTTTCATATGAAAATTAAAGGTTATGCACTGCTTGCCGGTACTATGGCTGCACTTTTGGCCGGGACACTCGCTTATGGAGCAGAATTCAGCTGGAGCGAGGTGGCTCCTGCCGTTGAAAAGGCTGGTTTGGAAGGCGAGTTTGTAACATTGGATTCCCTTGGAATTCAGCTGTGGATACCTTCCGCATTGTCAGAATATGAACTGACGGACGAAGATGTGGAGGATGGAATTGTCGCTTATTACGCAACAGAAGATGAATCCGATTATGTCAGTATTTACACAGAGGATGGGGATGATATGGCTTCCTTTGAGGAAAGCATGAAAGAAATTTCCAGTCTTTCCGATTTTGAAGAAGCTGTGATCAATGGCCTTTCCGCCATCTCTTATGAGAATTCCGATAAAGGTATAAGCTTCGCTTCCTACATGACACCGGATGAACAGATTGTCACAATTGAGTGCGGTTATGATGAGGATGATGGCTTCAAAGAAGTGGGTTCCATCATTTCCGCATCGATTATGTCTTCGGATGCCCCGGCTGCAGAGGATGCCGCAGCCGAAGATGCCGGTGAAACGGAAGAGGCTGGTGATGCCTCTCTCGAAGGAATCGGTACATCCGTAGATAATCCTGTTCCTTTTGATTATCATAATGTGGATGCTTCTGTTTATGATGGCGTATGGGTAGATACCGGCATGGGCTTTGATGTTTACGTGCCCGATGACTGGGAAATTATGGACATTCCGGAAGAAGCAGCTGATCAGGGGCTTGTCTTTGGTGTGGGAGAGCCAGGCGCCGGAAAGAATCTGATGGTCACTGCAGGTGAGATTCCGGATGCTTCCTACAACCTGGAAAATGTTATGACGGAGCTGTCTCCAAACTATGAGTATATTTACTATGCCGATCTGAGCGGAATTCCAGCTGTCTTTTTTGAAGATGACGCAGAAGAGGTATGCGGCTTCTGCTTTATTGCCGATGGATATCTTATCTCCGGCGTATCTGGCGATGCAGACGATCCAACGATCCAGAATATCATGATTTCCGTGAGTCCGACAGAGACAAAAGAAGGGGCAGAAGAAGCTGAAGAAGAAGCTGAGGAAGAAGCTGAATAAATCTGAGGAAAGGCAAGAGGCAGCAGATCTGCCTCTTGCCTTTCCTCTTTCACCTGGCACATCATCTCCACCCCCTTTGGATCATTCTTCAGGTATCTCGTCTTTTCTGCCATCAGCTCTGCACAGTGGTACCGTGTACCTTTAATAATCTGTTAAGGACTTAATATTTTTGCAAAGGTACACGGTACCTCAATTCACAGTACCTGACCCTACAATGCGTGTCGTAAAAGCACCTTTATACCGGATGACGGAGAACCCATTCAATTCCTTTCGGGAGATATTCGTTCCAGAAATCCCAGTTGTGTTCCCCTGGACCTTCTTCGTAGGCATAATCAGCGGTTTCCTTCTCCAGGAAAGAACGGAATTCCTGATTGTTATGGTACAGAAAATCCTCTGTTCCTATGGCAAGGTAGATAGACGGGATTTCTTTTCCCTCTGTTTTCAACCGTCGGTAAAGCACCTCCGGATTCTTATCCGATTCCAGAAGCGTTTTGGGATCCCCGAAGATATCTCTTACCATCTGATCAGGCATAATACTGTTTTTCCGGGTTCCTGCTTCCGCTATCTCACGTATCACTAATCCTGAAGAAAGCGCGATGCAGGAGAAGAAGCTCTCAGGAAATGACAATGCTGTGTGGATTGCCCCGAAACCTCCCATGGAAAGCCCGGCAATCATGGTTTGCTCACGTGTCTGGCAGTATCCGAACGTTTTCCTGATGTAGCCCGGTAATTCTTCCCCGATGAACGAGGCATAGTTTTCTCCGGCGTATCCACGGTCAAGGTAGTAAGAGTTGCCGACGGTTGGCATAAAAACGGCGAGGTTGTACTGCTTGGATATCTCCTGAGCGACTCCGCCGTAAAGCCAGTCTGTGTCAGTTCCTGTTAATCCATGGAGAAGGATCAGTGATATCGTTGATCGGTCATAGTGCTCGGGGTTCTTAATTTCTTCCATAATGAAATCATTTGGCAGCACATAGCAGAAATTGGTATGCTGCATGATGGTGTCAGCGTGAAATTCCATTCTTCCTGTAGCCATTTCGCA
>CACZQU010000489.1 GCA_902783305.1 uncultured Lachnospiraceae bacterium
ATGCCCGCATCGCCGCCTTCCTCCGCCTTGCATATGCTCACGAATACTGCGTCATATGGCTAAGTTATTTAATTACAGTGCCTAACCTTCCCCGTACGTGGCTTTACGGTTAATCCGCGAGTAGTAATTCCCTGAACACCTCACATCCGGAAAGGAAGGAGTAAAGATGGGTACTGCATCTGTCATCGGAGGAGGAGCCTCCGGCATGATGGCCGCCCTTCAGCTGGCCAGGAGAGGATGGGAAGTCCATCTGTATGAAAAAAATGAAAAGCTGGGCAAAAAAATCTACATCACAGGAAAAGGGCGCTGCAACCTGACCAATGCCTGTGATGTAGAGGAGCTGTTTTCCGCTGTCATGTCCAATCCGAAATTTCTGTACAGCGCTTTTTATGGCTTTACCAATGCGGATACCATCCGCTTTTTTGAAGAAGCGGGAGTTCCCCTGAAGGTCGAGCGGGGAAAAAGAGTATTTCCTGTCTCGGATCACGCGTCAGACGTCATCAAGGCGCTGTCCCGCAGGATGGAGGAATACGGGGTAAAGACACATCTGGAAACAGAGGTCTCAAAGGTTCTCGTTGAGGATGCCAAAGCATGCGGTGTTCGGGTGAGAGCCGTCGGGAACGGGATGCGGGATACCTCCCGGGGCCGGGCTGCGATGGACTTCGGGAAAAGCGTCAGAAGAGATTCCGCCGGACCGGAGCCTGCGTTTGTTGCAGAGGAGGACCACAGATCGGATGTGGTGATTGTCGCAACAGGAGGGCTGTCTTATCCGCTGACCGGGTCAACCGGTGACGGGTACCGGTTTGCCCGGGAGACGGGACATACCGTGACACCCCTTTCGCCATCCCTGGTGTCTATCCGGACAGCGGAGGATTACGTCCCGAGGCTGGCCGGCCTCTCCCTGAAGAATGTGGAATTCACGGTCACGAAGGGAAAGAAACGCTTATTCAGGGACTTTGGGGAAATGATGTTTACCCATCAGGGCGTGAGCGGGCCTGTGGTGCTGTCGGCCAGCGCGGTTCTTGGAAAATACCTGAAGCCTGGCGATGAAGACAAGGACGGACCGGCGGAAGGATTGTCCGCCTGGATCAATCTGAAACCGGCGCTGAATGAAGAACAGCTCGACGCCAGAATTCTCAGGGAATTTGAGGCGGCGCCGAACCGGCAGTTCAAAAACGCTATTGCATCCCTTTTTCCGTCTTCTCTGGTTCCCGTGATGGTGGAGCTTGGAGGAATTTCTCCCCTGAAGCCTGTTCATTCCGTGACGAAGGAGGAGAGACGGTTTTTCGCGTCCAGGATCCGCCAGTTTCCGCTGACTCTGACCAGCCTTGGAAGCTTCCACGAGGCGGTCATCACCCGCGGAGGGGTACAGGTCAGGCAGATCGATCCTTCGACAATGGAATCCAGGCTGGTCAGTGGACTTTACTTTGTCGGAGAGGTACTGGATCTGGATGCCCTGACCGGAGGCTTCAATCTTCAGATTGCCTGGTCTACGGGAGCCGCGGCAGCCGAAGCCGTCAGCAGGCGGCAGCAGTAAATCGCTTTGTGCTGACACTGCCTGAAGAGGCGAAACAGCGGCCTGCCCCTATATTCGTATTCCATGAGGCCCCCTGGTCTCGCCTGCCGGCTCGGTCGAAAGCTGAACGCGTGCCACTGGCACGCAGCAACCCACTCCATACGAATATAGGGGCGTGCAAAGAATCCATCCCTCCACTTGCGAGCAAGCTCGCAGTGGAGCATGGCTGTTTACACTGGAGTCATGAATAAGCTGTCGTTTATCGATATGGAGGAATAGAACAATGAGTGTCAATATTGCCATTGACGGCCCTGCCGGGGCGGGGAAAAGCACGGTTTCCCGCGCTCTGGCAAAGGAGCTTGGCTATCTGTACGTGGACACCGGGGCAATGTACCGTGCTATCGCCTATTATTTTGTGTCCCGGGAATACCCTCTGACAAACGAATCCTTTGCGCAGAACTGCAAGAATGCCAAGGTCGAGCTTCACTATGAGAATGGGGAGCAAAGGGTTCTTTTAAACGGGACGGATGTGACCTCACTGATCCGTTCAAAGGAAGTGACATCGGCGGCTTCCCTGTGCTCAGCCGTGCCTGAGGTTCGTGAGCATCTGCTGGCTTTGCAGCAGGATCTGGCAGCCAGAAATGATGTCGTCATGGATGGCAGGGATATCGGAACCACCATCCTGCCCCATGCACAGGTCAAGATTTTCCTTACAGCCAGTCCCGACAGGAGAGCACACAGACGATGCGCCGAACTGGAGGAAAAGGGAGAAAAGTGCAGCTATGACGAGATTCTGCAGCAGATTATCGAAAGAGATGAGCGGGACTGCAGCCGGAAAACATCGCCTCTCAGGCAGGCAGAGGACGCCGTGCTGGTGGATACCTCCGATATGGATATTGAGATGGTCGTAAAGACCCTGATCCGCATTGTGGAGGAAAAGGCGGCTGAACAGTAACACGTATTTTTCGATACTATTCAGCCGTCTCTGAAAATGCGCTTATCTGAACGTCATGCTCGCATGTAAGGG
>CACZQU010000490.1 GCA_902783305.1 uncultured Lachnospiraceae bacterium
AGTCAGAAACGTCAGAAAACTGACGATTATCGATAAGCGAGGACGAAAACGGAGAAAAAGACCCTGACTGGGAAAAAGTGACAAAACAGAATAAGATAATTTATACATAATGCCGAGTTGACAAACGGGACGTTCCATGATAGGATAAGTGTACAAGTTTAAAGGGCAAACCTGTTGAAAGACAGGGACGCAAAGCTGAGGACCTAAGATCATTTCAGGTTGATTTGAGAGATGGTTATGGTAGCCGGTTGCCGTATGCATTATCCCATGCATCGTATCAAGTACATAGGTACTATAAAAAGGGTAGGTCTTTGTCCTTTTTAACGGCAGCCGCTTGTCTTTTAGACGAGTGGTTTTTTTATTGATACTCTTCATCGCATCAGCATTCAACAAAAAAGGCATAGGCCGGGAGGAAAAACAATGAATATCAGGATCGATCGTGAGAAGATTATGGACATGCTCCGCAACAGGAAATTCCAGGCAGGAGCCGCAGCAGTTGCTGTTGCCGCTATCGTCGGTATTACTTCTTTTTACAATACTTCACGTGAAATTCCGGTTCTTCCGGAAATCATGGAGCCAGGCGATCTCGAGGCCGAGATTCAGCCCAGCGAGGTTTATTACACCAACCAGCCCGATAAACCCGGGACGACAACAAAGACCAAAAAGGCCACCAGCACCACGAAAAAGCAGGTCAAGTTAAAAACTGCTTCAAAGAAAACCCAGACAAAGAATCTTGGAACCAAGACCACCAAGTCCAGCAATACCAAGAAGACCAATAACACGACTACCGTTAAGACGGATATAACCAAGGCTGTGACGACAACGGAGAAATATGTCAAGAATTCCAAGATCAAAACCGTTACGACAAAAACGGTTACCACGACCAAGACGACCACTACGGTAGTTAAAGCGGTTGCCACCCCGGCTGCGGTGAGCGCGTCCAATTCCGCTGCCGCTTCCACAGGAACCGGCTCCGCTGCTGCTCAGGGCTCGTCAGCAGCTCAGGCTTCGGCCGCTGCTTCATCAGCTCCGGCCGGCGAAGTAAAGGTCGGATCGATTGCGGGTAAGATGCCTGCAAACGTTCTTAATGCGTATGAGTCCCTTGGCTTTAAGATTATTGTTGAGCCCGGATCGAGCGCTTCCGGTTTCTTCTCCGCGAAGACCCGTTCCATCACCCTCCGCAACAGCGCGGATAACACGATTTATCATGAGCTTGGACACTTTATCGCTTTCGCGGCAGGCAATGTCGATCTGACAACCGGCTTCAGTGCCATCTATGCTGCCGAGAAAAACAGCTTTAACGGGAAGAACAAGATTTATGCACAGCAGAAGGAAGCAGAGTTTTTTGCGGAATGCGTAAGAGAATATATTGTGGGCGACAACGCTGGACTGAAGGCCACCTGCCCCCAGACCTATGCCGCAATTGAGAGCGCGATTTCCAAGATTACCGATTCTCAGGTGGCGAAACTGAAGGTCATCTACAAGAGCGTCTGGTCATAACCCCCTGCAGGACTTTATGGAGGAAGGTTCTGATCCGGAGATGAAAAGAAAAAGATAAATGATTGATAAAGCAGGGAGCTGTGTACGGGAAGTTCACGGCTTCCTGCTTTTTTCGTTTGCGAATGCTTCCTTTGTCACTACGGTGACACGTGGGAGATCGTTCATGAATACGCGTGGGGTGAATGAGTCACTACTCACGGATTAACCGTATAGCCACGCGCGGGCGAATGGTACCCGAAATGGCACGTTCATAAAAATGTATTTACAACCTTTGTAAAAAGTAGTATCCTAATACCTATATAGTCAGATTTCGGGACGTTTCGTCCGATTTCCCCATTTTCTTTTACCGCTTAAACACATAAAGATTTGCCATATGCTGATATCTGCCGGGACAGGTATTGTCTGTGCTGGCATGGGATCAGACTGAGATAAGGAATATTGATATGAGAGAAGAACTGGAAGTATTGTCCCTTGCTGCTTTGAGACAGATGGCGAAAGACAAGGGGATAAAAGGCGTTTCCGGACTGAGGAAAGCAGAACTGATCGATGTGTTGATGGAGGAGGATACCCCATCTGTTTCGGAAGCAGACGTACAGGCTGCTTCCCGGGAATCAAGGCTTGCGGTTTCTCCGGCAGAAAGCCCCGCTGCCCAGGATGGCGGGAGGGTATCGGCAGACCGGCGGAGCACCGGCACTGTGCGTCCGGCGTCAGAGAACCGTTCTGCCGCGGTTCCGGGTCCGTCAGGACAGGCGGCAGGAATGAACCCGCGTACCGCTGCGGCCCGGACATTGCCAAGGAGACCGGGAGACGGCCGTGGATCCGATCATACCGGAGCTTTCGGCGCCAGACCAGAGGGAGGAAGGCCGATATCTTCTTCGGGACAGACGGCATACCGCCAGCCGGCAGACCGGACTTCTGAGGGAGGGCGACCTGCGTCTTCTGCAGGACAGACGCTTACCCGTCAGCCGGCGGACAGGGCGGCAGAGGGAAGCAGGCCGTTATCTCCTGCAGGACAGGCGGCATACCGCCAGCCGGCAGACCGGACTTCTGAGGGAGGCAGACCGGCATCCTCCTCGGGACAGATGGTTTCCCGTCAGCCCGCAGAGAGGTATCCGGACACGGAAGGACTGAGCAATGCCGAGCGGACCAGCAATACCTATGATGTGCCGGTTGAAACGGTGCAGCAGCTTGACAGCGGGGAGAGGGCGAACGGGATTCTGGAGGTCATGCCGGACGGGTTTGGTTTCATCCGCTGCGAAAATTATCTGCCGGGAGAAAACGATATCTATGTTTCTCCCTCACAGATCCGCCGCTTCAGTCTCAGAACCGGAGATATCATCCAGGGAAACATCCGGATCAAGACCCAGGGAGAGAAATTCAGCGCGCTTTTATACGTCACCTCCATCAACGGATATCATCCCGGTGAAGGGCAGAAAAGGCTGAGCTTTGAGGAGATGACACCGGTTTTCCCCAATGAGAGGCTGGTGCTCGAGCGTGCTGGCGGCACTACGGCCATGAGGGTAGTTGACCTCATCAGCCCGATCGGCAAAGGACAAAGAGGAATGATTGTTTCTCCTCCCAAAGCCGGCAAGACGACGCTGCTTAAGGATGTGGCGAAGTCGATCCTCAAAAACACCACGGGTATGCATCTGATCATCCTTCTGATCGACGAGAGACCGGAAGAAGTGACGGATATCAAGGAAGCCATCTATGGCGAGAATGTGGAAGTGATTTATTCGACCTTCGACGAGACTCCGGATCATCACAGACGGGTTGCCGAGATGGTGGTAGAGCGTGCGCGCAGACTGGTAGAGCATCGCAGGGATGTCACGATTCTGCTGGATTCCATCACCAGGCTCGCCAGAGCTTACAATCTGGTGATTCCGCCCAGCGGAAGGACTCTCTCCGGCGGTCTGGATCCGGCGGCTCTTCATATGCCCAAGAGGTTCTTCGGCGCAGCGAGAAACATGAGGGAGGGTGGAAGCCTGACGATTCTTGCGACAGCTCTGGTGGATACCGGGAGCAAGATGGATGATGTGATCTATGAAGAATTCAAAGGTACGGGAAATAT
>CACZQU010000491.1 GCA_902783305.1 uncultured Lachnospiraceae bacterium
CATCCTCTGACCGGAAAGCATAAGACTGGTCAGTGGCATCGTCCGGCAGAATCTGATCCACGGTAACCAGGGCAGGCTCTCCGCCTGCCATAGACAGCTGGAGGGTGGAGGCGGACACAGAGATAGAGGACACAGGTTGAACTACAGTGATTTCCCTGCTATCTGTTATCTTCTCCTCCGGGTTTTCCCCCTCTGCTTCGATTTTGACAAGTGCCGTTCCCTGCTTCAGTGCCCGTAAGAGAATATTGCCATTTTGATCCTTGTATACTTCAATCAGGCTCTCGTCGGAGGATGTCACGTTGACATCGTTTTCTGTTGATGTTTCCGGATAAATGGTCCAGGACAGCTGATGGGTTTCTGATACGACCATCTTCTCCGGGGTGCTGGCATCCAATGTAATATCAACCGGGTAAATATGAGCCAGTTTATCAAGCTGCATCAGGCCATGTCCGTACCAGTTCTGATGTCCGTCAACGCTTAGATCCCGGCAGGAGGCAACCAGATCCTCATAAGAGTGATAGAGATCCAGTTTTTCCAGTGCCAGTGCGGCAGCCACCATTGGAGCGGCAAAGGAGGTGCCGGCTTGATCCCTTACGATTCCCGGATATGCAGTGGTGGTAATATAGGAGTCCGGAGCACAGAATGAGACATTGCTCCCATAATTGGAAATCGAGGATAATTCATATTCCTGGTCTATACCGGATACCGTGATTACCGATTCCACATTCGCCGGAAAAATATGGTTGCGATCGATATCCCGGCTTCTGTTTCCGGCGGCAACGACTACTTTTACTCCTGCTTTTTCCGCCTTTCGGAGCCAATACACAACATTCTTGCTTTCCTCAAAATTCAAGCTTAAGTTAATGACGTCAGCACCGTGCTCCAAAGAATACCGGATGCCATTCGCAATCATCAGGATATCGCTGATTCCTTTGGAATTGACAACGCGGACAGGCAATATATCAACATTGGCATTTCCGACGCAATCCCTGATGATTCCGGCAATCATACTGCCGTGCATCTGTTTGTCTGTTGACCAGTCCTGTTCCCCGGGAATCAGGCATATGGCGTCAGGATGCAGATAATCAAGGTAAGCCGGGAGTTTTTTTACACCGGAATCGATCACTGCCACGGTTACTCTCCCGGTGCTGTTGGCCGCCACAAATGGTGCATAGACGTCAAATCCCATCGGATCATCGGTATCCCATTTCCGGTTGTCTACCACACCTGCCGCAAGAACCTCGTCGATATCCTCTGTCACATCATCAATGGCTTCCACACAGGCATCCGGCTCTACAAAGTCTACAAGGCTGTCCTCCAGCAGAAAGGCATAGCACCCAATGGTGTCTTCTACGTTGTCAAACTGAAGATAGAAAAAATCATCTTCATCACGGATGATCCGGACCGGATGCCAGGGGGAAATGTCCGGCAGCCGGTTTTCTTTCATCCGGACGATCAGCCGTCTGGTAGAAAATTCTGCACTTTGAAGTATCGATACAGTTCCTCCGTATTCTTCTACCATTTCAAGGGCTCTTACCAGAGTGGAGCTGCCTTCTTCCAGAAGGTCACAGACATAACCATGGCTCAGGGCGTAAAGCTCACCGTTTGTCTCCGGAAAAGCATAAAAATGGATTTCCCCGCAATCCTCAAAAGCATCTTCCGGGATTTCCATTTCCCGGTTGTTGCCCAGATAAACTTCTGTGAGATTTCTGCATTCCGCGAAAGCACGGGATCCGATTCTTGTCACTGTTTTGGGGATGAACACGGAGGTTATTGCCGGATCTTTACAGAAGGCTTCCTCCTGTATCTCCTTCAAGGTCTCAGGCAGGATGACTGCCCCATTTCCTGCAGCATTGATCTCTGATGAGAAACCCAGGTACAGCAGAATCACAAAAAAGGTAAACTGTCTAATCTTTTCTTTCATCGTCCATTCCTTTGCTTTGACACGGATTGTGTACAGAAGCACTAAATACCCGGAATGGGTATTCAGTGCTTCTGTAAATGCCATACGGCAGCAGTTCCGAAATTCTGTTAAAACAGGGTATTATCTGTCAATTTGTTTCTGAACCGCAATGGTTATTTTGCTCTGTACTGTACAAGGGTTCTGGAAAAGTTGTATTTTTTCACATAATCAGTAAAGGTTGAACGATAATAATTGAATCGGAACCAACGTGTGCAGCCAAAACTGAAGCTTCTGGCAGCCGCTCTTTCTCCATTGACATTCCATCCGTAGACAGTCCCTGTTACGGTATAACTGGGTGTTCCAGTGTTCTCTGATAAACCGGTTCCATAATAACTATAATTGGTGGAGGAAGCAAATGCGCCAAATCCATTCCAGTACTCTGGTCTGTGTTTATAGCCAAATCCTGTGGCCCTTCCTTTTCCTTCCCAGGGATTAATATGCCGCCCCGCGATGCTGTCCCCAATATAAACACCGC
>CACZQU010000492.1 GCA_902783305.1 uncultured Lachnospiraceae bacterium
ACGTCTATCTGGTCTAACCTCGATAGGAACCTGGTATGTAGCACCACCAATACGTCTTGCCTTTACCTCAAGCTGCGGCATAATGTTGTTCATAGCCTCTTCAAAGGCTTCTACTGCCGGCTTGCCGGATTTCTCTTCCACTTTTTCGAAAGCTCCATATACGATCTTCTGGGCAACGCCCTTCTTGCCGTCCAGCATAATGTTGTTGACCAGCTTGGTCACAACCTTATTGTTATAGACCGGATCCGCAAGCACGTCTCTTTTCTGGGTATGTCCTTTACGTGGCACGTTACTTCCCTCCTTAATCATTTGGTGCACTTCTCCCGCTCACAGCCGGGATCTGCGCCCAGGATTATCTCATCGGTACTCACACAGCAACCTGAATTTGTATGTTGGTGCCAGATGTTTCTATATCATCCCGCAGCCGAAAAAGGCATATGAAACACCCTACACAACTCACTATAGTCACCGTTTTACTCTCCTGCGATGAGCCTTTATACAATACTGTTATTTCTTCTTTGGCCTCTTGGCGCCATATTTGGAACGCGCCTGCCTTCTGTTGGCAACGCCTGCCGTGTCAAGGGTACCCCTGATGATATGATATCTGGTACCAGGAAGGTCCTTTACCCTGCCGCCGCGGATCAGCACGACAGAGTGCTCCTGAAGGTTATGTCCCTCGCCGGGGATGTAGCTTGTCACTTCAATTCCGTTGGAAAGGCGGACCCTGGCGATCTTTCTGAGAGCGGAATTCGGCTTCTTCGGAGTCGCGGTCTTTACCTGTGTGCAGACGCCGCGCTTCTGGGGCGCGGACTGGTAAACGGCTTTCTTCCTCAGGGAATTGAAGGTTCTCTGCAGAGCCGGAGCTGTGGATTTCCTGACAGCGGTCTCGCGGCCCTTTCTCACTAACTGGTTAAATGTTGGCATTCCGTTTCACCTCCCGATGAACTATCCGATAATTGTGTCTTTTCGGCTGCTATCAATCATGAAAAGGCCTGCAGACGGGGTACCTGTCCGGTACCCCTGTTTGCAAGCCTTTCTATTATATCGGCGGAAAAACCCTCTGTCAAGTTTTTTTCCACCGACTCAGTGATAAAAGTCGTAGATCGTCCCGGCGGCATTGGAAATCGCCTGCTGGGCTGTCCCAACCTCCGTCAGGTTTTCCGACATGAAGACAATGATCAGGTCGTTCCCGTTGTCCGTATCATAGATGATGGCGGCATCGTTCTCCACATCCCCAAGCTCTCCTGTCTTGTTTGCCGTCTTCACGCCATCCGGCAGTCCGGCCGGAATCTTGTGCGTTCTCTCCTGCTGGGCGAGGAGGGAGAGCATCTCTGAAGCATAGGGCATATTCCCGTAGGACTGGATATTGCTCCAGATCCTGCCGGAATTTTCTCCGTCTTCGCCTCCGCCTCCATAAACTGTTTTGTAGATCTCCGAGAGGAATTTACCGACATCCACGACAGAAGTATAATTGTCGCCAAATTCATTGCTGGCCAGAAGAAGTCTTCCCATGGAGGTGCAGTCATATCCATGGCTCTGGCAATAGGCATTTACCGCACCCATGCCCACAGAGCTGTCTCCGCCGCCGAGAATTCCAACCAGCGCATTAGCCGCGTCATTGTCGCTCACGGTAATCATGGGGTACAGATATCCATACAGGGTATCTGATCCATAGGTCTGCGAAAGCTCCTCATATCGTTCGTATACCGCACCCATGATAAAAAGCTTGATCAGGCTGGCCGCCTGCATTCTTTCCATGTTGGCCGTGGTCGGTGCGTATGCAGAAACCGAGTTCTTCAGATCGCCGACATAGACTGCCCATTTCCCGATGCCCGGAAGGTTGCTGTAAGCTGTACCGACAGCGGTAGATAACAGAGTCTTTGCCTCGTTTTTTGCCTGCTCCTCCTCAAAGTCACTCGGAGGACGGATTCCGGCATCCCCGGAGGGTTCTTCTGAAGGCTCCTGCGCTTCGGAAGACGTCTCCCCCAGAATCCCGTCCTGCCCCCCGGAAGCATCCGGCTCCGGCAAAGCGTCCTGCATGCCGGCGGAAGCTTCCTGTGTCCGCGCGGAGGTCTCCTGAACCTCAGGGGCAGCACCCAAATCCGCCTGTGCGGCGTTTTGTCCTGACGCGGCAACAGCTTCAGCGGTTTTTCCCGTCGTGCCTCTTCCCGTCGTCGCACCAGGATTTTCCCTGAAATATTCGTCGATTCCTTCGACTACGATGTAAGCAATCCATGCCTGGCCGGCCATATCCCGCTCCGTATAGAAGGAAGTATTGTTTACCATGGCATCCACCTTCACCAGGACGGAAGGAACAACTCCGTCCAGCCGGGCCGATTCCATTGCCTCGGGAACCGGCTCTCCGGTTGCCCGGGAATACGCCCTGAGAATCGAATCCGCCAGGATTTTTGAATACCGGCAGGCCGCAGGGGAAGCTGTCACAGACTGGGACATTGTCAGTACCGGTCCCGATTCAATTGAAGCACTTCCGTCGGAAAAGTCTCCGCCCTCTGCTTCAAGACTTTCCGGACCGCCGGCACTCATATTGCCCAGCTCTGCCATCGTCTGAAGCTTCACCACCACATCCGCCGCGGAGGATGGCGTAGTGACAATATCATATCCCTTGGTCGAAAGGACATCCATCATGATCTCCGCAATCCGGGCGTCTTCTACCGCCTCCCCGTTTTCAATCCTTATGGTAACTGCCGCGGACGCACCAGCCGTCAGCGCAAAGACCGCACAGATGATGACCGGAATCAGAGCAAGCTTTGTCTTGATCATAGTAAACCTCCTGCTTTTTATATTTTCATACCGTACCAGTTCAGCCGTTACCGAATAGTAACGTTAATGCAGTTTCACTCCTCACTTTCATCCAGCGCCTCATAGGATTTCTCCCAGATCTCGGAAAAGACAGCCAGCGGGCAGTCTGTCAGAAGGCACATCAGCAGAAAGCATTCATAGGGATTGACGATGTAGATTTCTCCCATTCCGCAATCTGCCAGAATCGCCTGGGCTTCATGGATAAAATGCTGATATCGGTCATAAGGATCCACATCTGCCATTTCCTGGGAAATGATAAAGAACTCCAGCGTCAGCAGGTCAAACCTCTCTACCGGAAACTTATGATTCAGAATACTGGTAATCCGCTGTCTGCTGAAGCGTTTCTGGCTGAAATGCTTTGCCAGTGTGGAGGCGGACATCTTCTTCAGGTTTCCCATGGCATTGACCGGGATTCCATTACAGATCACCTTCTCCAGATCCGCAGGCGTGATTTCTCTGGCTGTCCAGATTTTTTCCCGGCCCTTTTCCTCTTCATCCTGCTGGTACATGGAAGCGATAATCTGCCGGGAATGCTCCAGAAGCTCCATAAACGCCTTGAAGGCCTTACTCTTTTCCGACAGGGGATCTTCCCATCCTGCCTTGAGAAAGGACAGATACTCCATCAGCTTTTCCTCGTCCTCTATGCCGAAATTTCTTCCATACAGGCAGCCCGCTTCCTCCGCTTTTCCTGTCGGTACGAGTTCCTCATACCTTTTCTTGTACTCATCCGCCTTGCTGTAGGGCAGATGGTGGGAAAAGCAATACCAGTAGATCAGTTCCTCCGGATTATGCAGATCGATATCCTGCTCTCTGAGTACCCTGGTCAGAAAATGGGACACATCCTCAGTCGTCATTTTAAGACCAAAACCAAGAAGAAAAACCGTTTCCCTTTTCACCGATGCCTGGGACAGCCAGTTGTTGAGCAGTGCCGGCAGCTTGGTGGATGTCGGGTTCATCGACTTGGGCGTACGGGTCTCCTGAAAGGAATCAAGAGCGATCTCCCGATAGGTTTCCGTAGATACCTCCGCAAAAGGCTCCTCCAGCCCTGCGCGCTCATAAATATATCGTTTCAGCTGATCACCGAAGGAAACCAGCTCCATTTCCTTGTATAAGTAATGAAAAATGACATTCGCATCTTCATCCTCAAAGCTTTCTAAACTGACCACCTGGCGGAATCTCTGTGTCGCCTTTTTGGTAAACTCGAAATCCTGAACCAGCCCCTCGATGTCTGTCTGCTCAAAGTCCAGTTCATCCATCCTGTTTTTCATCGATTTCCTTCCCCTTAAGCCATGCCCAGATGCGCTTTGGAAAGCGCACAGATTGCAGTCTCCTGACTTCGCATACTACCGCAGTGACATTATCCCGTCCTCCTGCCACAAGAGCCTTCTCCAGAAGCTTTTTCGCGGCAGCGGCGGGATCTCCCTCCTCCATAAGGATCCGGCCAATCTCCCCGGTGGTAAGCATATCCGTCAGGCCATCTGTACATAGAAGAATTTTCATCCCGTTTGTATAGGGAACTTCCCGGAAATACGGAGTCAACTCTGACTCCTCCTCCGCAAGACCCAGATACTGGATAAGCGGAGCTTTTCCCCAGTAAGGAAGACTGCTGACATGATCTACAGAAGCCTGAGTCAGGCTTCCATCCGCCAGATAAGCCCGGCTGTCACCCAGATTGCACAGGCACAGCGTCCTGCGTCCGAATGCCGCGGCGACCATCGTGGAACCCATGGAAGAGATTTTGTGTTCACGGGCGTAGGCGCAGACCGCGCGGTTCATCCGGCGGCTTGCCTCATCCAGAAAGCCCTTCGGGTCATCCGGCATGGTTTTTCCGATTTCCTCATAGACCTTGCCCAGCTCCCCGGCTCCGGTGCCGGCTGCAGCTTCCCCGCAGCTCTCCCCGCCCATTCCGTCAAACACCGCAAGCACAGGCCTGTCCGGAAGGCTTCGGCTTGCCGAATAGATTTCTTCGCTTCCCTCGTGGATCACGGGAAGGGAATCCCCGCAGCACCAGTAATTATCCTCGTTATTATAACGCGACTTGCCTTTGTGGCAGAAATACGCGTAATGAATCTCATATGCCATAAGGTTCTTTCTCCAGCTGTTCCTTGGAAATATCCCACAAATATTTTTCCTTTTCCAGGTATTCCTCGTTCTCAAATTCCATATCGTGGTTTACCTGGTCTGTGTCGATCCACCGGATCATTTCCCCTTTATCGTTGAAATAGTACAGCTCCTCCTGACCGCTTTCCTCCCAGAGAAACGCGAAAAACAAGGCATCTCCCCAATAGTAGTATTCCTCATACATTCCTGTGCCGGATGCGGCAGGATAAATCAGAGCCTTGACGAGCTTATTCTCTCTCTCATAATAACGCAGCTCCTCTCCCTCCTTTCCAACCTCCTCACAGTCCGGAAGCTCTTCCACAATGTACGATGCCTGTTCCCTGATCGTCTGCAGGGCAGTGGAGAAATCGTCAATCTGAGGGCTGGTTCTCTCGTTATTCTGCAGGGCCTCCACCGCGTGATCTGTGTTGTGCTCTGCATAGTCGGGTACCGGTTCCGGCTCTTCGCCAGGATGAGAGCCATCGCTGAAGAGCAGCAGAAAAACAACAGAAAACACGGCCAGTATGCCGACGGCCAATGCCAGGATCCACAAAGGAAAAGAAGGTTTTTCCACTGGTTTCTCCACCGGTTCCTCTGCTGTCCAGTGATCCTGCGAAGCAGACACATCCCATCCTTCCTGATATTCCCCTCTGCGCAGCTTCTCCAGATCCACCCGGAGAAGCTCGGGATCCTGATATCTCATCTTCGGATCAAACGCACAGGCCTTGAGGATAATCCTTGTCAGCTCTTTGCTGGCATCCGCCGGAGGGGGCAGCTCTTCCTCTCCGGTCATTCTCCGGCCAAAGGCAAGCTCCTTGTCATGGTAAGTGATCAGCTGTTTATCCAGGCTCATGAAAGGGAGGCGGTTCCGGTTCATCAGTTTATACAGGACAATCCCCAAAGCGTACAGATCCACGCCGCTGTCATAGGATTCTCCCTTGTACATCTCCGGAGCCATATAAGAGAACGTTCCTTTTTTGGACATACTCCCCATTGACTTTTCCAGTTCCCTCGCGATACCGAAATCTCCCAGTTTGAAATCACCGAAGCGGGAGACAAAAATGTTTTCCGGCTTCACGTCCCGGTGAATGATCCTGAGCTGCCCGCAGTATTCGAGAGCCTTACACAGATCGATACCGAGCTTGATGACATCGCGCTCCATCATCTCCCTTCCGGCGGAGTATTCCAGGAAGCTGTCCAGATACTCCATCCGGATATAAATATCCCATCCGATTTCATCAAGATATTCCACCACCTTGAAATCTTCGACAGAAACAATATGGGAATTTCCCCTGAAATACTCCATCGTGCAGATTTCCTGGATGCATTCGTCCACAATGTTTTTGAAATAGCTTCTCAGCGCGTCTTCGCCGCCGATCTCGGCTTTGGCGCTGTTCAGCTCGGAGCGGTTGGAAGGGATCGGAATCACTTTGATCGCCGAATAGAAGGAGTGCCCTTGCTCCGTGCGTTCCGCTTTATATACTTTCCCGTAGGAACCTTCACCGATTTTCTCCGTGATTTTCCATTCCTGCCATGGAGAAATCGGCCTGTCGTGATCCATCTTCCACACCCCCTCGCTTTTCCAGCCATCAACCAGCGGATCAGCCTGCCGGTCCTGATCTGGAAAAACCCCCATAAAGACTCTGTCTCTACGGGGGTCATCTGATGCTTTCATCCGAATGGTCAGGATTCTTCCTCCTCACCGGCATCCTCTTGGTTCTCTTCGGGCGCCCTGACGGACTTCCCGGCTGTCAAAGCATCTTCCTCCAGATCCGGTACCTCAGCCTGGACATCTTCCCTGTCCTCATCCTTCAGTTCATCATCTTCGCTTTCGAACTCGTCATCCGGGAAATCATCCTCCCCGGCATCCTCCCGGAGAAATTCCCGGGAATCTTCATCAGAACTGCCATAGGCGGAGAAAACATCCGTCAGCTCCGTATCCAGATCCACATCTCTGTAGGTTTTCAGTCCGGTACCGGCAGGAATCAGCTTTCCGATCAGGACATTTTCCTTCAGACCCACAAGGTGGTCTACCTTTCCTTTGATGGCCGCTTCCGTCAGAACCTTGGTGGTCTCCTGGAAGGAAGCCGCGGAAAGGAAGGACTCCGTCGCAAGAGAAGCTTTTGTAATACCCAGCATAATCTGGGTTCCCTTCGCAGGCTGCTTGCCTTCCTTAATCAGCTCTTCGTTTCCATCCTCAAAGTCCAGAACATTCACCATGGATCCAGGAAGGAAATCCGAATCTCCCTGCTCCTCCACATTAACCTTGCGGAGCATCTGCCGGACAATGACCTCGATATGCTTGTCATTGATTTCCACGCCCTGGAGACGGTATACGCTCTGAACCTCCCTGAGCATGTAATCCTGAACCGCACGCACTCCCTTGTAATTGAGGATATCATGAGGATTCAGGGGTCCGATGGTCAGCGGATCACCGGCTTCCACCATCATGGAGCCTTCTTCCTCCTTTACGGTAGGCCTGGATCCGTACGGAATGACATAAGTCTTGGACACACCATCCTCGGCGTTCGTGACCGTAATCTCACGCTTCTTTTTGTTCTCCGTGAGGACAGCGAGTCCGGAGATATCCGAGATCGTAGCAATTCCTTTTGGCTTTCTGGCTTCAAAAAGCTCTTCAACCCTGGGAAGACCCTGGGTGATATCGCCGCCGGCAACACCGCCCGTATGGAAGGTACGCATGGTAAGCTGGGTACCCGGCTCACCGATGGACTGAGCAGCAATGATACCGATGGACTCTCCCACCTGCACCAGCTCGCCTGTTGCCATGTTGGCCCCATAGCACTTCGCGCAGACACCGACATGGGAGCGGCAGGTAAGGATCGTCCGGATCCTGACCTTACTGATCTTTTCACCGGTTTCTGCGTCCACACCCTTGTTCACCACCAGCGCAGCCCTTCTGGGAGTCAGCATATGGTTTCTTTTCACCAGGACATTCCCGTCCGCGTCACAGATATCTTCACAGGTAAACCGTCCGGTAATCCTCTCCTGCAGGGATTCGATCGTGGAACCGGAATCCTGATCCAGGAAAGCGGAAACCACCATGCCGGCGAGCTCGCTGCGGTTTTCGCAGCAATCCATCTCACGGACGATCTGCTCCTGGGAGACGTCAACCAGTCTTCGGGTCAGATAACCGGAGTCAGCTGTACGAAGAGCGGTATCCGAAAGACCTTTGCGGGCTCCATGAGCGGACATGAAATACTCCAGAACGTCCAGACCTTCACGGAAATTGGACTTGATCGGAAGCTCAATAGTATGGCCTGTGGTATCTGCCATCAGGCCGCGCATCCCGGCAAGCTGCTTGATCTGCTTGTCGGAGCCTCGGGCTCCCGAATCCGCCATCATAAAGATATTGTTATATTTGTCAAGGCCGCTGAGCAGAGCGTGCGTCAGCTCCTCGTCTGTCTTTTTCCAGGTGGAGACCACCTCTTTATACCGCTCTTCCTCGGTGATCATACCTCTGCGGAAATTCTTTGTAATCCTGTCCACCCTGTCCTGAGCGTCCCTGATCATCTGCGGCTTCTGCGGGGGCACCGTCATATCAGAGATGGAAACGGTCATGGCTGCCCGGGTAGAATACTTGTATCCCATCGCTTTGATGGAATCCAGAACCTCGGCCGTGGTCGTCGCTCCATGGGTGTTGATGACCTTCTCAAGAATCTTCTTGAGCTCTTTTTTCTTGACCA
>CACZQU010000493.1 GCA_902783305.1 uncultured Lachnospiraceae bacterium
ATCGCCCTACGCGTGGCATATGCCTGCAAATTGATGCGTTTATCCTGGTCCGTCCAGGCCGGACACGAACAAAAGACCTGAGCCGTCAGTTCCCGGCTCAGGTCTTTTGTATTTCATCGTAACTGTTCAGTCACAAACTCCATTATCATTTTGTTTCTTCATCTCTATAGCCGGTCTGTTCATCACGGCAGAATCATTTTCGGTTTAAAGCAAAGGAAGTCAGAGGAAACAAGAAGATAACTGATTCCATCAACTGTCCCGTGCAGGCTGTCATAATACCGTTTTTCTCCATGGCAATGGGAATAAACCACCTGTTTCACCCCATATTCCCTGGCCAGCCGGGTAAAACAGCTCTCCTCCTCTCCTATGGAGGTCGGAGGATAATGAAGAAACATCACATATTTGCGATAGCCTGCCAGGCGGGCTTTCTCAAAGGAAACCCTCAACCGTCCCAGCTCCCTGTCCCGGATCTTTACAAAATGCTCCCAGGAATCGTCTGTCGGGTCATAGCTGTATCCCTTTGTCCCTACCAGGGCATAATCGCCGTAAACGGCATAATTATTCTGAAGAAAAAAAAGCCGGTCAGCGAACTCCCTGTTCAGCCATTCCGTGTGCTTCACCTCCCAGAACATATCATGATTGCCTCTGAGCAGAATCTTTCTGCCTGGTAATGCTTCGATATAAGCAAAATCCCTTCTGCATTCGTCCAGATTTTTTCCCCAGGAGTGATCTCCGGTCACTACAACAACGTCATCCTCCCGGATCCGGCGCTTCCAGTACCGTTCAATCCTGTCCGCATGGTTCTTCCACACAGGATCAAAGACATCCATGGGCTTGTATAAGTCATAATGCTTTCCCAAAAACCTCATCCTTCTGGTCTCAGAAAGAATCGAAAGATGAAGATCGCCGATCGCAAATAATGACATAACCCATCCCTCCGCCCGGACTATCCAGAATCCTTCTTTGCAATGCATTCCGTTCTGTCAAACTAATTGTATTCTATGCCAAGGCTTCCTGACAATAGATGAAGTATGACAAGTTTGTAAACATTCATTACAGGGTACTATTCACGGATTAACCATAAAGCCACGCGCGGGGAAGATCAGACCGCGAATGGTAACCATTACAGGATCAGCGTTCAAATCCTGACCTTTCTTTGCCCGGGAGAGAAACAGCAGCCGGGACGGTCATCGCGGTTTATTCTCCCCACGACAAAAAACATGAAAAAGATTTTCATTCCACCCAGGCCTCAACCCTCTGCCAGAGGGCAATCGTGATATTCTCCCAGTTTTCGTTGCAGGTATACATGACCAGGCTTCCCTCTCCATTGTACATCAGGCGGTTCCATTCATTATCCGTCAGATATGTTCCCGTGTTGTGCCCCTGGAGAATGTCCACGCAGACATAAAGCTGAATCCCCTCCACAGTTTTGAGATAAGCCATCGTTCCCTGATGTGCTGCCTTGATCCCGTCAAATCCCTGAGAAGCATGATCCGCTATGATATTTCCGCAGCCTCTCATGCCAAACAGCCAGACTGCACTGTCCCATTCGTCACAGATTACCTGGGCGAGGCCGAGATCAATCCAGAAATCTTCCTCCGTCTGATCAGCCGGTGCCGGTTCTTCCTCAACCTCAAGCACTGCAGAAGACACTGGTTCTGCCTCCTCTTCAGACGATACCGGTTCTGTCTCTTCCTCCCTCTCTTCGGACGGCATCGGCTCTGCCTTTGTCTCCCTCTCTTCGGACGACATCGGCTCTGCCTTTGCCTCCCTCTCTTCGGACGGCATCGGCTCTGCCTTTTTTACACCGGGATGGGAATCCTGTACGGCCTGAATGGCTGGCAGCGTCTCCTCTTCTCCGGTATTCTCCGAAGCCCATTCCGATTCCGGCTCTTCATGGATCACTTCTTGCTGAACCGTATTATAGTCTATTTCTTTCCTGTCAATCGAAGGCAGTTCCATCACTTCCGGAACCGGTTCCGGTTCTTCCATGACGTTTTCTATCGGATCCAGATTGATAAAACGCACACGATAGAGCCCCACATCGATCCCCACCTCCGGAATATACAGCCGGCCTCCGTCGCCCAAAGGCTCAGGACTGTATCTGACCGATTCCAGAAAAGACTCGTCAATTACCGCAGAAACCGGAGCCCAGTAGGATTCTCCTCTGACCGGAGAAAAAAAGGTCAGAAAACACATAAAAATGGTCGTGAACCATATTTTCCTTTTCATTGTACTTTCATGGATTCCAAGGCCGGATTTCCTTCTACGTCCACACCAGGCACAAACAGCCCATAACCCGGCATATCCATTGCCTTTTTATCCATCTGTCCTCCTTTTCCCGTCAGTCAGCTGCTGCCCTGAATTCTGATTCTCTGCACAGACACATAGCAATCTCATATTTCAAAGAATATCTCCTGTTTAAAATGATGTCAAGCAGATTTGGTACACTCCTTATCCGGGAACGGAAATGGCAGACTGCTGTTCACAGAAATTTCATTTGACTTAAATGCATTTTGGGATTAGATTATGAGGATGAGTATGGAGAGGAGATTCTTTCATGACTGAATCAAATAACACCCGTAAGCGAAGAAGCAACAGGCTTCCGGGAGAACGGGAGTCTGCCATAATTTCCAGATCCGCGGCTGTTATGAGACGGGAGCGATATGAGCAGGCACGCGAAAGCAGTACCAGAAGCCGAAGTTCCAAATTAACCAATGCTCCTGTGGGAAAACCAGGTAAATCGCCGGCATCAGGCAGCAGGGGTTCTTCATCTTCCGTTTCTTCCAGAGGTCACTCCACAGTTCATAACAACCATAAGCAACGGGAGAGAGAGGTCCTTCTGAGGCTGAGAATCATCCTTATCTCTTCAATTGTCCTTTGTCTTGTTATCCTTATACGTCTTATGACAGGTGAACCGGATGATTCTGCCAAAGCAGACTCTTCTGCTGTCGCTTCTATCGTCCTTGAAGAAGCACAGGAGGAGGCCGTCGTGCCGGTTCCTACTGCCATTCCGGAACAGCCCGAGCCAGTCAGAACTCAGGCTGAGCTCTATCTGGAGGAAAATGCAGGCGGCATCCCTTCGCGTCGTGTCCTTGAGGTGGATTCCATTCTGCAGGAGCCGGAGCTTCCTACCGGATGCGAAAGCGTAGCTTTGACTATGGCGCTGAATGCATTAGGATATAATCTCAAAAAGACGACTATCGCTGATGATTACCTGGTCTATAGTGATTACAATCTGGTTCTTGGCTATGTCGGGGATCCTTACACCGACGACGGGGCGGGAGTCTTTCCTCATGGTCTTACCCTGACCGCAAACCGCTTCCTGCAGACTAATGGTCATTCACATGTTGCCTATGACATTTCCGGTACAGATTTTGATGATCTTCTTGTCTATCTGGCGGGTGGTTATCCTGTCATTATCTGGAGCACGATCAATTACGAGCCTGTCTTATGGTCAAATGACCGATATTCTTATGAAGGGAAGGATTTCAGATGGTACTGGAACGAGCACTGTATAATGCTTCAGGGATATGATCTGGAACAGGGAAAGTGCTATATCCTGGATCCATTAAAAGGCGAAGTGGAAATAGCGATGGAGAAAATCCGCAATCTCTATACAGAAATCGGCAGATATTCCGTCACCATTTTATGATGTCATCATTTAAGGAGCCAACGATTTACTTCCGGCAGAAATGCTTGTCGTGCAA
>CACZQU010000494.1 GCA_902783305.1 uncultured Lachnospiraceae bacterium
CATGACAAATTTAGCCACGCGAAGCGGGGCGGAAAAGCGCCGACAGGCGCGAATTTGGAATGAAGGGAGTGACGGCTGAATAGTAACTGCTGTACAGTATGAGCGCGGGGCTGACAGATTATCTTTTCAGGAACAGACAAACGACGAAATCAGAGTTGTTCCTTGCGGTATATGCAGAAGTATTGAATGCTCCGTTCCGGATATTTGTACTTCCGGTATGGTTAACAGGATATTACCACATCAGGCAGGAAGAATCAATTTTTTTGAATCATTAGGAGCGAACTGGAGAAATGTTATGAAGAATAGAAGGTTTTTTCCTCTATTTATTGATTTGTCTGACAAAAAGGTGGTTGTCGTAGGGGGTGGAAATGTGGCTACCCGGCGGGTAAAAGCATTGCTTGCCTTTACCCGTAATATTACTGTGATTGCTCCCGATATTTCTCCGGATCTGATGGTCCTCGCGATGTCCGGCCATATTGATGCCCAGAAACGACCGGTGAAGCGCTCCGATTTTGTATCCGCTTTTCTTGTTCTTGCCTGTACGAATGACTGGAAGCTGAATGACGCGATTTACAAGATCTGCAAGGAAGAGGGAATTTATGTCAATGTGTCCAGCGACATGGAAGAATGTGATTTTTATTTTCCCGCCATATGTCTTCAGGATAATCTGGTGGTTGGAATAACAGCCAGCGGAGAGGATCACAAAAGGGCGAAATACCTTCGAAGCGAAATCCAGAAGCTGATGGAGGATCTTCCCCCGGCATCCCATGACCGGTCCGAGCATTTCTGACGGCAGGCCGTGATACTCGTCCAAAAACCTTGTTGCTGACCAAAAGGCTTTATGCTATAATCAATGTCAGAATAATTGGAAATCACACTGCCCGGGAGGTACTTAGTAATGGCAATCACTAAGAAATATGTAGCCTACGTTGGATCCTACACACGGGGTTCGAGTAAGGGCATCCAGGTATTTGATGTAGACGTTGAGAATGGTCTTCTCATACAGCGGAGTGAAGTTCCTGTCAGCAATGCGTCATATATTGCTTGTTCCAAAAACAGGAAATATCTGTATTCCATTGAGGATGAGGGAGTAGCGGTATTCTCCAGAGATTCATTTGGGGATCTGACTCGTATTAACAGTGTTGATATTGACGGGATGAGAGGCTGCTTTCTTGCGACGGATGTAGATGGGAAATATCTGTATGTCGCCGGTTATCACGATGGAAAAGTCACGGTAGTCCATACACATCATGATGGAAGACTGGGAAGCCTGATGGACGGAGTGTTTCATACGGGACTGGGTTCTGTCGCGGAGCGGAATTTCCGGCCTCATGTCAATTGTGTCAGACCAACGCCGGATAACAAATATCTGTGCGCCGTAGACAACGGAATTGATCAGGTAAAAGTCTACCGTATTAACAAGAGGACAAACAAGCTTGAACTTGTGGATATCCTGCGCTGCAAGAGAGAAACCGGACCAAGGATCATCCGCTTCAGCGCGGACGGACGTTTTGCGTATATCATCTTTGAGCTCAGCAATGAGGTGAAGGTTTACAGCTATGACGGTTCGGGAAAGAATCCTGAGTTTCAGCTTCTTCAGACGGTCTCCACATTGGAGGACAAGTCATCTGATGTAAGGCATAATGCCGCCTGCGGGCTGGCCATGGCTCTGGATGGCAGGCATCTTTTCTGTACGACGGCAGGAGAGGATACGGTCAGTATGTTCGAGGTCAATCCGGAGACAGGTCTGCTCACCAAGAAATTTACTCTTCCTGTCAGCGGAGATTACCCCAAGGATCTGGTGATTTTCCCGGATAACCGCCATATTGCCGTGGCGAATCAGTCCAGCAATACGATTACGACCTTTACCATTGATTACGAAAAGAATCTCATGATCCAGCATGGAGCACCGATCCATGTCGATACACCAAACTGCATCAATATGTGGTCTGTACCTCAGGGTGAGAATGACATAGGAGACAAAGAACACAACTGAGAAAAAGATAAGACAGGGACAGCGAAGAAGGACGGATATCCGCCTCCTTCGCTGTTTTTTTGCCGCTGCGTTGCGATTCAGCGCTTCAGGAAGATCATGGTAAAGAATTGACAAAAGAACCGCAGACTCGTATAATTATCTCTATTATTCACAGGAGGAACTATGAATGAACTGGATTGATAAGTTAGAGAAGCGCTTTCCCAGGTTTGGAATATCCAATCTGACCATATATGTCATCGGCTGTTATGTGGCCGGCTACCTGATCCGGATGCTCGTACCTTCCGTAATGAATTACCTGAGCCTCGATATGCGTCTGGTTTTCAGAGGACAGCTGTGGCGCCTGGCAACCTGGATTCTTTTCCCGCCAAGCAACAGTAATGGCATATTATTCGCGATTGCCATCCTGTTTTTTTACTATCCCATCGGGGTTTCTCTGGAACGGACCTGGGGCACATTCCGGTACAGCCTGTATATCTTTATGGGAATGGCTTTTACGGTATTCGGCGCGCTGATTCTGTACCTGATTACCGGAAATATTGTCACGATCGGTCCTTATATGATGTATATCCCCGGCAGCATTTTTACGACATACTATATCAGCCTGTCCGTTTTTCTTGCCTTTGCCATGTCCTACCCGGATATGAATATCCTGCTGTATTTTGTGATACCGATCAAAATGAAATATATGGCGGTATTCTATGGTGTAATTATCATCGCGGAGATAATATCCTCGATCCGGCAGGGTCAGTGGTTTATGGCCGTGCCGATTATATCCTCTCTGCTGAATTTCGTCCTGTTCTATTTCAGCAATAAAAAGTTCGGAAATTTTAATCCGCAGCAGTCCCGGAGAAGAAGAGAGTTCCGAAAAGCAATGGAGCCCATGGGAAAACCTGATTTCTCCCGGCAGATCAGCAAACATAAATGCGCGATATGCGGGCGGACAGAGCTCGATGATCCAAAGCTGGAATTCCGCTTTTGCTCCCGCTGCAACGGGAATTATGAATATTGCCAGGATCATCTTTTCACTCATCAGCATATCGTATAGCACCTGCCTGTCAGACATTAAAGGAGGATGATTTTATGTCCACAGTACCATTCGTCAGTGCAGCCCGGTTAAAAGAAATCACGGACAGATATCCGACGCCCTTTTATCTCTACGATGAAAAAGGCCTTAAGGAAAATGTCCGGGCTTTACAGGAAGCCTTTTCCTGGAATCCCGGATTCAGGGAATTCTTTGCCGTAAAGGCGACACCAAATCCTTTTATCATGAAGCTTTTAGGGGACTGCGGATGCGGTTATGACTGTTCCTCCCTGACGGAACTGATGCTGAGCAAGGCTGTAGGTGCAAAGGAAGGAGACATCATGTTCTCCTCCAATGACACACCGGCTGAGGAGTTTCTCTATGCCAGTGAGGCTGGTGCTGTCATAAATCTGGATGATATTACTCATATTGGTTTTCTGGAGGAAACGATCGGGAAAATCCCCAGGAGGATCAGCTGCCGGTTCAATCCCGGCGGTATTTTCCAGATGAGTAACGGGATCATGGACAACCCCGGAGATGCAAAGTATGGCATGACCAGACAGCAGATCGCAGAGGCATTTCGGATTCTGAAGTCAAAGGGCGCTGAAGAATTCGGAATTCACGCCTTCCTCGCAAGCAATACAGTTACGGATGAATACTATCCCAGGCTGGCAGAAATCCTTTTCCGTCTTGCTGTGGAACTGCAGAACGAAACCGGGGCAAAAGTCTGCTTCATCAATTTATCCGGCGGTATCGGAATTCCTTATCGGCCGGAGGAGAAACCCTGCAATATCCAGGCAATTGGGGAAGGAGTCCATCAGGCCTACGACCGGATCCTGGTTCCGGCAGGTATGGGAGATATCTCGATTTTTACAGAGCTTGGAAGATACATTACCGGTCCCTTCGGCTGTCTTGTGACAAAGGCAATCCATGAAAAGCATATTCACAAAGAATATATCGGGGTAGATGCCTGCGCCTGCAACCTGATGCGCCCGGCCATGTATGGTGCATATCATCATATCACGGTCATGGGCAAAGAGGATGAGCCCGGAGATCATAAGTATGATGTGGTCGGATCGCTGTGTGAAAACAATGACAAATTCGCGATAGACCGCATGCTTCCGGAGATTAAAACCGGTGATCTCCTGGTGATTCACGACACGGGAGCACATGGCTTCGCCATGGGATATAATTACAACGGCAAACTGAAGTCTGCTGAGCTGCTCCTGAGGGAAGACGGATCGGTGGAGCTTATCCGGAGGGCGGAGACCCCAAAAGATTATTTTGCCACCTTTGACAGTTTTCCTGTTTATGAAAAGCTCAGTGAAGACCCGTGTTTTTCATGAAGCTTTATGAAATTCTATTCATAGAAATTCAGCATCCTGCCGGACTTTTGCATCAGCTGCATCAGGGAAAAAATGCTCACGTAGCTCCGGCTCTCAATGTCTGCGCGTAAACCCGGAAGTTTCAAAAGGACTTCCGGGGAATGTTCAGAATAAAAAAGGCCTTTTTCATCTGAAAATGAAAAAGGCCTTTTTCACATCCTGCCGGCAGTGGGACTTGAACCCACACGTAGTTGCCTACAACAGATTTTGAGTCTGCCTCGTCTGCCATTCCGACATGCCGGCAATCCTGCTGAGAATGCGGTGAAAACAGATGAATCCGGCTGAAATACAGTCAGAATCAGCTGTTCGCCAATGATCTCTCAACAAACAAATATTATCATAGCATATAATAATTTAGTTTTCAAGGAATTTTTTCTATTTCACATAGGTGCTCAGTACCCGCGCTATAGCATCTACGTCAATCGGCTTGGAAATGTGCTCGTTCATCCCGGCATTCTTACAATTCATCACATCATCGGCGAAAGCATTGGCCGTCATCGCCACTATAGGGATTTCCTTCGCATAGAGCCGGTTCATTGCCCGTATTGCTCTTGCGGCTTCGTATCCGTTCATCCCGGGCATCTGGATATCCATGAAGATCAGCGAGTAATAACCGTCAGGAGAGGCGGCCAGCTTTTCTACCGCTTCGCTGCCGTCCCGCGCCCAATCTACTGACACGCCGGTCATTTCCAGGAAGTCCATGGCGATCTCTGCGTTAATCTCCTGATCCTCCGCCAGAAGCACTGTTTTGCCGTCCAGTCCCATCTCCTCCAGCTTGCGCAGTGGTGCTTCCATGTCATCTTCCCAGGACTTCTTGTTCACGAGAGAGTCAAACAAAGTGACAAGCTTCGTGCGGAAAAGCGGCTTGCTGATAAAGGCAGTAGCTCCGGCATCTCTGGCATTCTGCTCGATCTCGGACCAATCGTAGGCAGAGAAGAAAATAATTGGTACTTCTGTTCCCATCAGCTTTCGGATCTGCCGGGTAGTCTGAACGCCATCCATATCCGGAAGCTTCCAGTCAACAATTACGGCAAAAAATTCCCGCCCCTGCTCCTGCCGTGCTTTGACCCGGTCTATGGCCGTCTTGCCGGATAAGGCCCATTCGCTGTTCATACCCATATCATTCAGAATCTCGCAGGTTGATTCACAACATACGGGATCATCGTCCACTACCAGTACACGCAGATTCGCGAAATTGTCATAGTTGATATCCGTCCTGTTCTGAAGCTTCAGGTAAATGTTTACCGTGAATTTCGATCCCTCTCCGTATACACTATCCACGGTGATGTCGCCCCCCATCATCCGAACGATATTGCGGGTGATTGCCATGCCAAGGCCAGTGCCTTGTATACCGGCAGTCTGCTTGTCATTGGCACGGGCAAAGGGTTCGAACAGACGTTTTTGAAACTCTTTGGTCATTCCATAGCCGTTGTCCTCGAAAGTGAACTGGTAATGTCCGAAATCCGGGGCAAGAGTCGGAGTCTCCCGTACACTCAGGGAGATTTTTCCGCCGTTGGGAGTATACTTGATGGCATTGCTCATGATATTGACAAAGACCTGCTGGATACGCCGGCTGTCACCGATGACCTGTTCGTGCTCGACATTGATGATGTTTACGCGAAAGGAATGTTCATGAGCCTGCATCTGCGGCCGGGTCATGGTCAGCATACCATCGATGAGTTCTGCCAGATTGAATTCCTCTTCATGCAGCTCTACCTTTCCGGATTCAATCTTGTTCATATCCAGGACATCATTGATCAGGGAGAGCAGGTGCTTTGATGAATCCGTGATTTTCCGCAGACAGTCTGCCACCCTTTCCTTGTCGTCCAGATGATTGGCAGCTATTGCAGTCATACCTATTATGCCATTCATTGGTGTACGCATGTCGTGACTCATGGAGGAAAGGAAGGCACTCTTGGACTTGCTGGAAGCGTTGGCCGCGTCTATGGCTTCGCGCAGCGCCTGATGAATCTGCTGCTCCTTGCGCACCTCCTCATCCACATCCTTGAAGCCTGCGACGATGTTGGTTTCACCATTGTCCAGCTCAAGCCTTGCAAACTCCAGCCGGTAATAGTGAATTCCGGACTCAAAGACCCGCCTGAACGGTACCGAGTAGATCAGCTTGTCTTCTGTGTTTCTGGCGATATTTTCCGGTGTTACTGCTTCCAGGAAAGCCTTCCGGTCTTCTTCCAGAACCAGCCTGGAATAAAAATCGAAGGCATCGGAGAAACGATCGAGCTTCATCGCCACCTGAGCGGGCATGATATGGGCCATTTTCCTGTCAATCCGGTACAATTCAAATTTCTGTGTCTGCAGATCGTTGATGAGCCAGACCGAATCATATACCTGTGTAAGAGCCTCGATGACAGCTGAGCGCAGG
>CACZQU010000495.1 GCA_902783305.1 uncultured Lachnospiraceae bacterium
CATGACAAATTTAGCCACGCGAAGCGGGGCGGAAAAGCGCCGACAGGCGCGAATTTGGAATGAAGGGAGTGACGGCTGAATAGTAACCTGCAAATTGATGCGTTTATCCTGCCAGGGAATGGAGTATAACAAAATGGCTTTTGACGGTTTCACCACAGCGGCCCTCGTCCGTGAATTTGATACAGCCTTCCGCGGCGGAAGAATCAATAAAATCGCACAGCCGGAGCCGGATGCCCTGCTGCTGACAGCCAGAGGGAAGGACGGGCAGGAAAAAATCTTTCTGTCGGCAAGCGCTTCTCTTCCTCTTGCCTATATCACCCGGAAAAGCCGGGTCAGCCCTCTTACCGCGCCGAATTTCTGCATGCTTCTGCGCAAGCATATCGGTAATGCAAGGATCACCGGAATTACTCAGCCGGGACTGGAGAGGGTCATTCAGTTTCATCTGGAACATGTAAACGAAATGGGGGATATCTGCACCAAAATCCTGGTTATTGAACTGATGGGAAAGCACAGCAATATCATCTTTCTGGATGATAAAGGAATGATTCTGGACAGCATAAAGCATATTTCTGCCAGCGTCAGCTCTGTCCGGGAGGTTCTGCCGGGAAGAGAATATTTCATTCCCAGAACCCAGGACAAGGCAGATCCGCTCTCTGTATCGGAGCAGGATTTTGAAAGAATGGTTTTCCGGAGAAACCAGACCATCAGCAAAGCTCTTATGATGGGTCTGACCGGTGTCTCTCCGGTCATGGCAAATGAAATCTGCTTCCGGGCGAGCCTGGATCCGGATGAATACGCTCCTTCCCTGGATGCGAACGCCCGTCTGCATCTGTTCCGGACATTTCTTCACCTGACAGAAGAAACCCGGGAAGGCTGTTTCACTCCCAACATTGTCTACCGGGGCTCTCTTCCGGTGGAATTCGGAGTCTTTCCCTACCGGCAATACGGATCAGAATACCGGGTTCAGACCTTTTCCACGGTTTCCCTGATGCTGGAGACATATTATTCCGCCCGTGATGAATATACACGGATAAGGCAGAAATCCTCGGATCTCAGGAGAGTGGTTCAGACCTGCCTGGAAAGGGACAGGAAAAAATACCAGCTTCAGCTGAAGCAGCTGAAGGATACGGAAAAGAAGGATAAGTACCGGATTTACGGAGAGCTTCTGAATGTATACGGGTACAATGCGCAGGAAGGAGCAAAGACTCTCCGGGCGGAAAACTATTATACGGATGAAATGATCGACATCCCTCTGGATCCTCTGCTGACAGCGGCTCAGAACGCAAAAAAATACTTCGACAGGTACAATAAGCTCAAGCGCACCCAGGAGGCTCTGTCCGTACAGGCCGCCCAGACCGCTTCCCAGATCGGACATCTGGAATCTATCGCGGCTTCCCTGGATATCGCCAGGGATGAAGCAGACCTCTCCCAGATCAGGCAGGAGATGGTTCAGTCCGGCTATATCAAAAAGCATTCCGACGAAAAAAAGAACGCCAAAAACGTGAAGGTCCAGTCGAAATCCCGGCCATTTCACTATCTCTCTCAGGATGGCTATGATATCTATGTCGGGCGGAATAATTTTCAGAATGACGAGCTGACCTTCCGCTTTGCAGGGCCGGAGGACTGGTGGTTCCATGCGAAAAAAATGCCCGGCTCCCATGTCATTGTGAAAGGAAAGGATGGTCCTCTGCCAGACCGGGTCTATGAAGATGCCGGAAGACTGGCGGCATTTTATTCCAGCGGAAAGGACAACCCCAAGGTGGAAATCGATTATGTACAGCGCAAGCATCTCCGAAAGCCTTCGGGGGCAAACCCGGGGTTTGTGATTTACCATACCAACTATTCTCTGGTGGCAGAGCCGGAGCTCTCCGGACTGACAGAAGTGGATTCATAATGAGTCTGCAAACGATTCGGGGGGACGGCTGAGTGATTGACATGACAATCTCTCAGCCGTCCCCCTGCTCTTTCTTCTTCAGGACTGACCTTCATCCGTACGAGAAGGAAAAGGCGTTTGCCGATCACCGCGAATTGCAGCGGCTTTTCTTTATTTCGCCTTCCCCAGGTACGCCGCCTTCACATCCTCATTTTCAGCCAGCTCCTTCCCTGTCCCGCTCATCGTAATGGTTCCGGTTTCCATGACATAGGCATGGTGAGCGGCATGAAGAGCCATATTGGCATTCTGCTCGACCAGAAGGATGGTTTTTCCCTGTTTATTGATTTCCCGGATAATATCAAATACACCCTTGACAACGATCGGTGCCAGTCCCAGGGACGGTTCATCCATCATGATGATCTCCGGACGGCTCATCAGAGCCCTGGCAATAGCCAGCATCTGCTGTTCTCCTCCGGACAAAGTGCCGGCCAGCTGCCAGCTTCTCTCCTTGAGCCGGGGAAACAGATCATAGCACCAGTTGATGTCATCGTCCAGCTTGTCCTTGCGCAGATAAGCACCCATCCGGAGATTTTCCAGAACCGTCAGGTCCGCAAATACCCGCCGGCCTTCCGGAACCAGGGTGATTCCCTGGCTGACAATCTGCTCCGGTGTCTTTTGCGCGATCTCCTTCCCGTCCAGAAGAATACTGCCGTCCGATGGCCGCACCAGGCCGACGATGGAACGCAGAGTCGAACTCTTTCCCGCGCCGTTCGCTCCGATCAGGGTCACGATCTCTCCTTCCGGCACTTCAAAGCTGATCCCCTTGACCGCTTTGATCCCGCCATAGGACACGCTCAGGTTTTTTACCTCCAGTATATTACTCATCCGCGTCACCTCCCAGATATGCCTCAATCACCCGGGGATTGTTCTGAATTTCCTCCGGAAGACCGGAGGCGATCATCTTTCCAAAGTCCAGAACATAAATCCGGTCGGAAATCTCCATAACCAGATCCATATGATGCTCGATCATGAAAATCGTCAGATCAAAATCGTCCCGGATCCTTCCGATGAACGCCGTCAGCTCCTGGGTCTCCTGAGGATTCATTCCTGCCGCCGGCTCATCCAGCAAAAGAAGGCTTGGCTTGGTGGCCAGTGCCCTGGCAATCTCGACTCTTCTCTGTTTTCCATAAGGCAGGGAATTCGCCGGTTCATTGCTGACATCCGAGAGCTCAAGGATCTCAAGAAGCCTCCCGGTTTCCTCCCTCATCTGACGTTCCTCGGCATGGTTCAGGTGCAAAGCAGCGGTAAACAGATTGCTTTTTCTGCGCAGATGCTGGGCAACCATGATATTGTCAAAGACAGACTGGCTCTTGAAAAGCCGGATATTCTGGAAGGTACGGGCAATTCCCAGCTTTGTGATCCTGTCCGGAGTCGGAGAAACACTATGCGTATATTTCCCGGCATTCTCGCCCTTATACATACTTTTCATTTTCCCCTGGGGGTAATTCTCCAGGATTCTTTCCCCATTGAAATACACCGCGCCGTTTGTGGGGGCATACACTCCTGTAATCACATTGAAGGCGGTAGTCTTGCCCGCGCCGTTCGGGCCGATCAGGGAGACGATTTCCTTCCGGTTCACTTCGATATTGACATTATCGACAGCTACGACGCCGCCAAACTGCATCGTGACATTCTCGATTTTTAATACAGGTTCACTCATCCGTCATTCCTCCCCTCTCCGGCTTTCTTTTTCCCTCTGAAGAGCCTGCCGATCCCGGATATGGAAAATTCCCTGTCCCCCATAATCCCCTGTCTGAAGAAAAGGACAATGACCATGATAATCACGGAAAAAACCACCTTGCGGAAACCGGAGCGCATCAGAGGCAGCGTCATTTCCCCGATTTTGTGCGTCTCATCCAGAAAACGGAGAATCCATTCGGAGCAGGCGATAAACAAAAAGGAGCTGATCACGCTGCCGGTCACAGAGCCTATGCCCCCGATGACAACGATCAGCAGGATTTCATAGGTCATGGCAGAGTTGAAGGATTTCGCCTGAACGTTGGTCTGAAACATGGCAAGAAGCGCGCCGGAAACTCCCGCAAAAAAGGAACTGACCGTAAACGCAATTCTTTTGTGGCGGGCGAGGTTGATCCCCATGGCCTCCGCGGCGATTTCATCGTCCCGGATGGCTTTGAACGCCCGTCCATAAGTAGAATTGATGAGAAGCACGATCAGGAAAATACACACTCCTGACACCGCGAACGGAAACAGGATGGTTTTGATGGTAGGATAATTTCTCAGCATATTGGATCCGTTCGTCAGAGGACCCAGGGAATCCCACTGGAAAAGAGCCCTCATAATCTCCGCGAAGCCCAGCGTCGCAATCGCCAGGTAATCGCTCTTCAGCCTGAGAACCGGAAGCCCGATCAGATAGGCAAATACAGCCGCCACCGCTCCTGCCGCGGCGATACCTACCAGAGCCGGAACCGCGAAACGGATGATTCCTCCGTTATAATACATGTAAACCATATCTCTCTGATCGGCCGGAATCGTAAGAATGGCGTAGGTGTAAGCGCCAATCATCATAAATCCGGCCTGTCCCAGGGAAAAAAGACCGGTAAAGCCGTTGAGAAGATTCATGGAAACCGCGACAAGCGCGTAGATGGATCCCTTCTTCAGAACGGTCAGAAGCATCGCCCATTTCGACTGGGGAGAAATACTGATTTCCAGAATCCGCAGCACGCAAAGGAGCGCCGCAATCAGGATCACGCTGATGACAATATTTCTTTTTTTCATGCCACGCACCTCCTCATACTTTGTCTGTCTGCTTCTCCCCGAAGAGCCCTGTCGGACGGAAAAGCAGAATAATGATCAGGAGGGCAAACGCAAAAGCATCCTTGAAATTGGAGATATCGAAGGATACATATTGGTTCAGCATCATGATCATGTTTTCGCAGATACCGATAATAAACGCACCGATCACGGCGCCCGGAATCGAGCCGATCCCTCCGAAGACAGCCGCTACGAACGCTTTCAGTCCCGGCATAGTGCCAATGGTGGGTGTAACGCCTGTATAATTCGAGAAGAAAAGAAGGCTTCCGATAGAAGCGAGAAAAGAACCGATAATAAAGGTCATGCTGATGACGGAATTGATTTTGATCCCCATGAGCTGGGAAGTCTCAAAATCCCTGGAAGCGGCCCGCATAGCCATACCGATTTTGGTTTTCTGGATGAGAAGCACAAGAAGAATCACCAGGATCAGCGTCAGAAACGGAGTGATGACGGTCACCCGCTTGGTCGAAGCTCCGAATACCGTGATCTGGTCAGAGATCCAGGGAATGCTGGGATACTGCTGCGCCAACCCGCCGGTAATATACAGGGCAAGGTTCTGCAGCAGATAGGAAACACCGATGGCCGAGATCATGACCGACATGCGGGGAGCCTGACGGAGAGGCTTATAAGCGACCTTCTCAATGGTAAACCCGATCAGTACAGTCAGCACGATCACCAGGGGAATCGACAGATACATCGGCAAAGCCGCCGAGAGATAAACCATCATCAGGCCGGCAACCATGAAAATATCACCATGCGCGAAATTGATCAAACGTAATATCCCGTAAACCATGGTATAGCCAATGGCAATCAGGGCGTACTGGCCGCCTACAGATATGCCGGCAAGAAGATATGGCAGGTTCCTGCTAAAGCCGCTCATTGCATTCCTCCTCGTCTTATAAACGCAGGTTACTATCTGACTGAATCTGCTGTGATGCCGGCACCGAAAAGCTGCCGACGGTATCCTGCCTGCGTGTAAACAGTAATCGAGGCGGGCTTAAAAAAGACCCGCCTCGTTTTGTATCTCACTGAGAAAGCTCCCTGATTCCGGCGTAAATGTACCCGGAAAGGATTCTTTTCCCATATGTGATGTAACGATTCCCTCTTCCGACGCAGGATGAAGGATCCGACAGGAAACCGGAAGGATTACTGGATTCCCTGCTCTCCTACAAATTCCCATGCTCCCGTCTCGGTATTGGCTACCTTGATAAACGCGGAATCCCTTGCGGCATCCCCGTTTTCATCAAATTCAATATGTCCGCAGACCCCGTCATAGGTCAGATCCCAGAGCGCCTCGTTGATCGCGGCCGGATCGGTGGAACCTGCAGCCTTCATCGCTTCGAGGGCGGTGAAATAAGCATCGTAGCCCATGGCCGTCACAGCAGCGACCGTGTCATCTCCGCCGTTATTTGCCGTATTGGTGGAATCAGAATTGATAAACTCTTTCATCCCTTCGTCAAACTCAGGATTGCCGCCCTCCTGATAGAAGGTCGTGACATAAATCTGAACATCCTTGCCCTCGGCAGCCTTGAGAATAACGTTGGAATCCCAGGTGTCACCGGCAACAAGCGGAACCTCAATCCCCTGAGCTGCCGCCTGCTCGATGATCAGAGCCGCAGCTTCCGTGGAGGTCGGAGCCATGACGACATCCGCGCCGGCATTCTTTGCGGAGGTCAGGTAAGATGTGAAATCACTGTTGCCCTCCGGGAAGGTCTCGGCAACGACTTCACCGCCGAGCGCCTTGAAGGCTTCCGTGAAATAGTGGCCCAGTCCCGCGGAATAATCATCACCCTGCTTGGTAAGGACATAGGCTTTGGACGCATCAAAATTATCCTTGGCAAAATTCGCAAGGACAGTGCCCTGGAAGGGATCCAGGAAGCAGATCCGGAAATAGTGGGTATTGCCCAGAGTCACCTGCGGATTGGTGCAGGTGACGCCGATAGCCGGAACACCACCATCCGCGAAGGTCTGGGATCCGGCGATGGAAACACCGGAGCCATAAGAGCCAAGAATCACGCTCGAGCCGTCGCTGACCAGCTTGGAAGCGGCAGAAACAGCCTTGTCATTATTGGACTCGTTATCGACAATATCCAGCTCCACATCATACTCCGTACCGTCGATCTCAACGGTAGGCTGAATGCTGTGCGCATACTGCATACCCAGCGTCTCCTGCTTGCCGCCGGCCCCGTTGTCCCCGGAAGCAGGCTCGTAGACACCAATCGTCACCGTCTCAGCAAAAGCAGGAGCTGCTGCTATCGATGCAGCAAGTGCTGCCGCCATCATCACGGAAAAAAGCTTTTTCATCTCATGTCCTCCTTTTTCAGCCACGTCTCGACGCGGATAAATTATATAAAATCATCGACGCGAAAGCATCGGGAAAGTCTCTGTCTGTCAGAATCTGTTCCCCTGCCGCTGTAACACATTAAAGTATAACACTATACAGCCAAAACTTCAAGCAGAAATCCATCTCTGACATGGCGGCTTTCTCCGATGGGTACTATTCACGGATTAACCGTAAAGCCACGCGCGGGGAAGGTCAGACCATGAACAGTAACCTCCGATGGTCACTATACACGGAATAACCGTAAAGCCACGCACGGGCGAATGAAGATGATTTTTTACTTCGCAACGATATTAATGATTTTCTTCGGAACATAGATCTCTTTCACAATCGTTCCGGACAGCTTGTCCCCGAGCGCCAGCTTTGCTTCCGAGAGGGCTTTTTCCTTATCTGCCTCGGCCGGAATGCGGATGACGGCCCGTGTCTTGCCGTTCACCTGAACCGGAACCTCAATCTCGTCATCCTTCATCGCCGCTTCATCATACTCCGGCCAGCGGGCATGGAAGACCGAGTCTTCATTTCCCAGCTGTTCCCAGATCTCCTCCGCGATATGGGGTGCGAAAGGAGCAAGGAGAATCACTGCCGTGCTTATCGTTTCCAGATCTACCGCACCATCGGTCTGCTTCGCCAGGTCAATCAGTTTGTTGGTATATTCCATGAAACCGGAAATAACGGTATTCAGGCTGAACGATTCCAGCCTCCTTGTGATCTCATAGACCATCCTGTGGCGTATCTTTTCCATCTGTGAAGTCGCTGCGGTCTTCTTTTCCATGCTGGTCTGCGCCAAGGTCCAGAACCGCTTCAGGAAACGGGAGACACCGTCAATTCCCCTGTCATCCCATTCCGCGTCGAGCTCCGGCGGTCCTACAAA
>CACZQU010000496.1 GCA_902783305.1 uncultured Lachnospiraceae bacterium
ATTTGGCGTCAGAAAAGCGGCCGCCTGCGCCGCCTGTGGAGAAACCGGATAAGCCGGAGCCGGATTGATCAGCACCTTCGTCCCTTCCCCCGCGCAAAGCAGCGCGGTATATTCGACAGTTTCCATCGGGATTTCATGCTGGAGAACCACCATGTCACAGGCTGTCAGGAGGTCATGGATACTGTCCACATATTCCCGGCTTACCCTGTTGTTGGCGCCTGGCGCAACCACAATGGCATTGTCGCTCTCTGCCACCGTAATCAGCGCCACGCCGGTGGCTTCTTCCCTGCAGACCCGGATATGGGAGGTTCCGACGCCCTCACGGTTCAGGTTTTCAATCAGCCGTCTCCCGTTATCGTCATCTCCTACAAACCCGAACATTTCCACTTCAGCCCCAAGGCGGGCCATCGCCACCGCCTGATTGGCTCCCTTCCCTCCGGGGATATACCTGAATTTCCTTCCGATTATGGTCTGTCCCTTTCCCGGAATCCGGTCAGCCTCCACCATCAGATCCATATTGATGCTTCCTAATACTGCAATTTTCATCTCATACTCCTTATCTGCAAACACAAGATTATCTCAGGCTCACTCCCTGATCTGACCCGATGAAGCAGCAACGGTCTTCTCGTTACAATGCACGATTTCCCCGCGCGTGGCTTTACGGTTAAGCCGTGAGCAGTAACTCTTCTCGTTTTCCCCTTCGATCCTCTTGCATTATCCGGTCTTTTCCATTATGCTTTTCAGGGGAAGAAATCCGCGGCAGCAGGAAATCATCCTTGAAACACAGGGACAATGGTTCAACCGCAGGTTATGCACAAGGATAACCTGTTCCCTCCCGGTTGTCAGGACTTCCCACCATCATTACAGGATAAACAGGAGACAGACAAAAATGACGGAAAAGAAAACAGATATCATCTGTATCGGCCAGGCAGTGGTCGACTGTATAACAAGAGGCGCAAAAGATTATGCGGATACCCCGTCGATGCAGGCAGATTCAATCACGCTGTCTGCCGGAGGGGACGCGCTGAATGAAGCGTCTGCTCTCGCCTCCCTCGGATACCGTGTCGAGCTGGTCTGCGGAGTAGGCGATGACCTGGCCGGACATATTGTGCTGTCCGAGGCAAAACGTAAAGGAGCCGGCACCAGCCGGATCTCAGTGGTGCCCGGAATGCGCACACCCATCGCAAATCTGATGGTACGAAATGACGGAAGCCGCTTTTCCTACAGCTCCCCTGCTTCAAAGCTGGAAGGATACCACCCGGATGCCTCCAGCCTGGAGGGTGCCCGCATCATCTCCTTTGCGAGCCTGTTCAGAGCGCCTTTTGACGATCCTGCCCGTACCCGGAGCCTTCTGCTCGCGGCGCATGAATCGGGAGCCTGTGTTGTCGCGGACACAAAGCTGCCGACCTTTCGGAAATGCTCTCTCGGGGAACTGAAGGATGTCCTTCCGTTCATCGATGTCATTTTCCCCAACGAGAAAGAAGCAGCATATTATACAGGGGAGAGCTCCTATGACCGGATGGCGGAAATATTCCACGGGTACGGGATAAACAAAGTCGTGATCAAAGCCGGTCCTCAGGGATGCTATGCCAGCGGCCAGGGGGTAAAACAGCTTTTCCCGGCACTGCAGGTGCCTGTGGTAGACACGACAGGTGCCGGGGATCATTTTGTCGCAGGTTTTATTTCCGGTATGCTGTCCGGCGAGGATTTTGCAGGCAGCTGTAAACGCGGGCTGGAAAAAGCAGCACAATGTGTCGGCCATGCAGGAGCCTCCTGGACCTGAAATCCGGCAGCACAATGAGTTTATGTCTGATGCGCCGCCGGGTCAGGCTATAGGAGCCCAAAATTTCTGCTTCGGTTTTTCAGCCGTCTTCCGTCTCCTCCGGTTCCCTCTTCAGGTATTCCATAAACCTGTCGATCAGTTCCCCGGTCTTTTTGGCGTCCGGTTCCAGATCCGCGCAGTTCAGCTCCACAACCAGCTGCCCGTCCTTCACCGACATGCTGCCGCCCGCTCTCTGGCCCTCCGGCCGGCAGATGCGCTCAATCGACGGCGTGGTCAGCAGTAAATCCTCTTCGGTATCCCAGCCCATTCCCTCCCATCCTTCGGGAGGGAGCAGATCCGATCCGGAGAGGGAGGGGCAGCTCATCAGGCGCTCAAGCTCCTCCTGGAATTCTCCGGCTGTCTTCTCCCTTGTCATTTTTACCGGAAGGCTGAACGCAAAGCTGCCTGCAGCCCGCAGATCTTCGCCCTCGTCCATAAAGCGCCCGGATACAGGGATCATCATCCACAGCCAGGGCGCATCGGACTGCTCAAGAAGAGCTCTTCCATAGCAATATCTGATCCAGGTCCCGGGCATCATTCCCCGGGTAAGGCAGCTCTCCTTCAGCCTGTCCGTTTCCTCCCGTGACAACCGGATCACGGGGCCAAAGCTCTTGTCCCGCCCGCCGGCATCCGTCACAGGCGGTTTCGCCGGAAAACCGTCGCCGGGGTCTTTATAGTACTCCTGAACCCACTGTGGTACAGGAGTATCCAGGCAGGCCTCTATCCTCCGTTTTGTATAGGAGATCAGGCCGTCTTCCGCAAAATCTCCATAATTATCCGCGCAAAGCTCACGGATAAGGATGAACAGCGATGCTTCGTCCACAATAGCATGGGATACGCAAAGCAGCATGGCGCTTTTTCCTTCGGAGAGGACAAAATAAGCAATTTTCCACAGAGCCGGCTCTGCGCCCATCACCTGCCAGAAGCCGCTCATAAACCGCTGTGCTGCTTCTTTTGACAGATGGCGGATATCTTTATACCAGAAATACTCCAGCGGACCTTCCGGATAAAGGCGGCGGATCGAGATCCTCCGCAGATTTTTCAGAAGCACCTGCCAGTATATGCCTGAACGGTCAAGCGCAAAGGAAGTCCGGAGCACCGGATGATTCCGGATGACTGCCGAAATCCGGTCCGAAAATTCTTCTTCACTCCACGCGCAGTTCAGAACCGCTTCCAGCCTTTCCTCATTCCTTTGCTCTTCGGCCTCAGATCTGTTTATCCCGATACTTTGGGCCGCGCGTTTATCCACCGGAAGGATCGACAGTGTATTATTGTCTTCCGCGATCAACCGCAGTTCATCCGGAATTTTCCAGGGAATCCGGCTGTTCTTATCGACCTTTGTTCCCCTGTTTTCTCCTTTCGAAGCAGAAGCGGCAAGCCTGGCGGGTGTCGGATTCAGGAATAAGTCCTTCATGGAACAGATAAGCCCCTTTTCCGAAGCCAGCCTGCCAAGAAGCAGCATGCCCAGCTTTTCGTCACCGCCAATCAGAAAGAAATTCTCATCCCTTCCCGTCAGAAATCCCCTGTGCAGTACCTCAGAAAACGCCTGGCACAGCCAGAACTCTGCTGCCGTCACCGGCAGCTGTCGGACCTGTTCCTTTTCCCCTGGATCCGGAAGCAAAGACTTATCTGGTTTTCCGCAGGGAAGAAGCGGAAACTCCCCGATCTGAAGCATTCGGGTCGGTATCATATACCAGGGCAGGATCCGCGCCAGAAAAGACCGCAGCATGGTCTTATCCACCTTATCCACCGGTCCGCTGCAGCTGTACCAGGCGCACAGAGCCTGGGTGTTCCCTGTCCCCCTTACCTGCGCGGCAGCCTTCTCCACACCTTCAAAGCGCTCCATGGCAAGCTCGGTCTCCCTTGGTTCTACCTGCTGCCCATACAGCATCTGCCGTTCGTCCATCCTGCCGGTCACCTGGATCACCCCGCCGTCGTCAAGGACAGCCGCGTCACCGGTGCGAAAAAACCTGCCCTCATCCGCAAACCGGACATATTTCCGTTCCGTCAGCTCAGGATCCTCCTGATAAAGCCCGTATTCCGCCAGGCCGCCGCCGACATACAGCTCTCCCTTCTCTCCTTCCGCCGCCTGGATTCCATCCTCCCTGACCACCAGCAGACGGCTTTGGGGAGCCGCATATTGAAGATCTGCTTTTCGTCCCCTGCTTACCTTGCCGCAGGCGAAAAACCCCACCTCCGCCTCCTCATAGACGTGATAGACAACACCCTGTGTCTTGTCAAGTATGGCATCCGTTTCCGCTTCCGACACCGTTTCCCCGACCAGGAACACGCGTTTAACAGCCGCAAAAGCGGCGGCAAAAGCCCGGTCCTCCAGAAAACGCATCAGCAGGGACGGTGCAAGAGATATGGCGTCGGCATGATTCCGGCTCATGCACTCTCCTGTAAGTGCCGGTGAGAGCCGTTCTTTTTCAGCCGCCAATATAAGCGTCTTTCCGCACAGCAGGGAAAAGACGACATCTCCCAGAGCCGCCGGACAGGCCATGTCCATCACGCTGAAAACCGTATCACAGCGCTCATAAGTGTCAAAGAAGCCCGCATTCTCCGGAACGGGCAGTACCATGGAAAGGACATTCAGATGATGAATTACGGCTCCCTTCAGCTTTCCCGTGCTGTCCGGGGTGTAATATACGGCAAAAGCATCCGACCGGTTCACGGGCGGAAGAGTTTTGTCTGTGGTATTCATTTTCCTCAGAGAGTCAAATTCATCTCTGGTCATCGTCAGGACTGCTCCGCAGTTTTCGCAGATCCATTCGATTCGTTCTCCTGGCCAGTTCAGGTCGACAGCAACATACACCGCGCCGGCATACAGAATCGACAGATACGCGCAGACAAAATCCACACTATACGGCATCATGAGAACGATCCGGTCTCCTTTCCGGACCCCCTTTGCCGCAAGTCCTCTGGCCGCTCTTTTTGCCTCGGAAATCATTTCATGATACGTAATCCTCTCATTTCCACAGATCACGGCGTCCTGCGTACTGCCGTCAAGGCCGCTGATTCCGTCAAGCACGGTCTGGAAGGACAGCCATTTCTTCTCCATACAGCCTCCTCATCTAAGACGATAACCACGGGAACAGATCATTGATTGTAGGTTACTATTCAGCCGTCTCTCCCTTCATTCCAAATTCGCGCCTGTCGGCGCTTTTCCGCCCCGCTTCGCGTGGCTAAATTTGTCATG
>CACZQU010000497.1 GCA_902783305.1 uncultured Lachnospiraceae bacterium
AACGAAGGAGGAAGCCGCAGAGGACGAAGTGAAGGAAGAAGCCGCAGAGGACGAAGTGAAGGAAGAAGCCGCAGAGGACGAAGTGAAGGAAGAAGCCGCAGAGGACGAAGCGGAGGCTGAAGCGGCAGAGGACGAAACGAAGGAGGAAGCCGCAGAGGACGAAGTGAAGGCTGAAGCGGCAGAGGACGAAACGAAGGAGGAAGCGGCAGAGGACGAAACGAAGGAAGAAGCTGCAGAAGATGAAGTGAAGGAAGAAGCCGAAGAAGACGGAGCGAAGGCGGAAGCTGCTGAGGATGGAGCGAAGGCTGAAGCTGCGGAAGACGGAGCGAAGGCGGAAGCTGCAGAAAACGAAGCGGAAGCAGCAGCTGCATCCGGTATCGACCTGTACTTTGAGAAGACATTCCCGTCCTGGAATCCGAACAGTACATCGTTAGGTGAACTCATCGATTTTGTATCGGCTTGTACCGATGAATCAAGCCCTTCCTATCTCGATCCGGCTGATCGTATAGCGGTGTTCGATATGGACGGCACCATTCTGTGCGAGAAGGCACCGATCTATATCGACTGGTGTATGACGATGTATCGTGTGCTGGATGATCCGAGCTTCGAGGCGACGGAAGAAGAGCGCGATGCCATGCTGCAGATCCGTGAGCATGCCTATACGGAAGGCAAGACATTTGACCCTGAAGGCATTACAAAGAACGATCTGGTGGCGACAGCCTTTGCCGGCATGACACCCGAGGAGTTCCGTGATTATGTGGTTGATTTCGCCGATAGCGTGGACGCTGTGGGCTTTGAAGGCATGACCTACGGGCAGTCGTTCTACCTGCCGATGATTGAGGTCATCGACTACCTGCGTGACCAGAATTTTGATGTGTGGATGGTTTCGGCTTGTGAACGTGAGGTCGTCAGGGCACTTGTGGAGCGCTTTGACATCCCGTTCGATCATGTGATTGCTACAGATGTGCCTTATGTCGCTTCCGGCAAGGGAGATGAGGACGCTGACGAATATAATATGGCTCAGGATGAAGTGATCCTGCTTGGGGCGCCTCTGGATGAGGTGGAATGCGGGAAGTCCGGCAAGCCGGCCGCCATCGCCCGTGAAATCGGAAAGAGACCGGTTCTCGCGTTTGGAAACAGCTCAGGTGATTTTTCCATGCTGAATTACGCCGAAGGGAATCCGTATCACGAAGGGATGGGCTTCTTTGTAGTATGTGATGACACGGAAAGAGAATATGGAAGCGAGGAAAAGGCTGCTGAATACTATGAGACAGTAGAAAGCGAAGGATGGACAGCCTTCTCGATGGCGAACGACTGGAAAACCATTTACGGCGAAGGCGTAGAGAAAACGGAGCTGCCTGGTATCGAGGAGGAAGCGCTGGAGGATGCTGCATAAAGATCGCAGTGTCGGGAAATTCTGTGTTCCGATATAAAGAATTTCTCTCCAGGAGACTTGTCAGAGCTGTTTCCGGAATCTGAAGATTTTATGTAGATGGTCTGGCAATCGGGATACCAACGCGGTCCATTCTATTTGACAATCTACACTTGTCCCTGGCAGTGATCAGCTGATTCATTTGTCTTTCATTCAGTGAATCATCTTCTTTTTGGCTGTCAGCGAATAAAAGAAAAGGCATCGGATGATTTCCGATGCCTTTTGCATTACCATCTCCTGGCAAATCCATAAAGCTGCCATCACTGTTTCTTCCCGCCATATTGTCCGCAATAATGCTTCCGGTACCTTACTATCCATGTCGTAAAGCTGCCCACAAAAGGCGATTTCAAGCGGAGCCTGTCTGAGGATTCTGATTGTTTTTTCCTCTCAAAAGAGCTAGAATAATACCCAAATCAGCGAATAAATGACAACATTGGGGAGGCTGCTTCGTGAACCGTTGCTTAGAATGACCGAAGGCGAAGGGCTGAATGATTACGCTGAAAGTGAGCAGTGAAGGTTCGCATAAAGGTTCGCACACCGTGGTAAAAGAAATGTGGGAAGACTTCAGAATAATGCAGAAGATCGGAGGTAGTGATGAAAGAACAGTCGTATTATGACCGTTATATGAGACAGTCATGGATCTTTCAGGCGGTGGGAATTGTCCTGATCGTGACCGCGGCTGGGATCAATGAATTGTCTGGCAGAAGCTTTGCGCTTCCGGTATGGATTATTGCCGGACTTGGGATAGTTCCGCTTGTCATTGGCGGGGCCAGCTCCAGACCGCATACAGTGGTAAAATCCTTTGCCATACTGCTGCAAAATGATCCTTCATCTGTTAATGCCAGGGAATTCCTTACCGCGATCCGGAAAGCCGGAAAAGTCAGACTGGTCAAACGCTCTAAGACAATCATTGAATCAGCACTTTATGCTTATGGGCAGTCAGAAGAGGCAGATGAGGAATTGCTGAAGGAGCTTAGGGAAGCCATTGACAATAATGTCAAGGTCAGAGCTTTCTGATGAAGACACTGACCAGCCCCTTTTCAGACTGTCTGCCGGGGACTGTTTATCATGCCGGAGACAGGATACTTTGTGAACCTGCGGAAATGTGCATTATGGGAGATAATCAGTGTGATGAAAAACTATGATCTGACAGAAAGGCTGAACGGGATCCGGGAGGTCATCAACCTTGGCCCCTTCAAGGATGACTGGAAGTCCTTGTCTGCATATGAGGTACCGGAATGGTACAGGAAACTGAGATTTGGAATCTTTATTCATTATGGTCTGTTTTCTGTTCCGGCGTTCGACAGTGAGTGGTATCCTCGTATGATGTATATAAAGGGAAGCAAGGCTTATCAGCATCATCTCGAAACATATGGCGCTCATTCAGAGTTTGGACTGAAAGATTTCATTCCGATGTTCCGTGCTGAAAATTTTGATGCAGACAGATGGATGGAGATCTTTAAAAAGTCCGGTGCACAGTATGTGATTCCCGTGGCAGAGCATCATGACGGGTTTCAGATGTATGAAAGCGAATTATCTTCCTATAATGCGAAGGATATGGGCCCCGGGAAAGATATCGTCGGTCTTCTGAAAAAAAGCGCAGAAACGAAGGAAATGATTTTCGGAGTATCTTCGCACAGGATTGAACATTATTTTTTCCTGGGAGGCGGAAGAGATTTTGACAGCGATATCAAAGGCACTTTTACGCGAGGCGATCTTTACTGGCCATCTGAAAGAGGACCGGTTGATTTTAATGCGATTGACGGGCAGTGTTCTCCATCCGAGGAATTCATGCAGGACTGGCTGGTCCGTACCTGTGAGATCATAGACCGCCTTCAGCCTGCAATTCTGTATTTTGACTGGTGGATTCAGCGCGTTGAACTGGGTCCGTATCTGAAAAAACTTGCGGCATATTATTACAACAGGGCTGCGCAGTGGGGGAGACAGGTTGTAATCAATTATAAGCATGATGCTTTTCCGTTTGGGATTGCTGTTCCAGATATTGAGAGAGGACAGCTTGCATCGCAGAAGCCCTATCGGTGGCAGAGTGATACGGCTATGTGCTTCAACTCCTGGTGTCATACGATTGATAACCGCTATAAAGAGGCGAAAGACATCCTGTGCGATCTGATTGATATCAATTCCAAAAACGGAACCATGCTTTTAAATATCGGCCCGAAAGAGGATGGTACATTTACAGAAGAAGAGATGCACATCTTATCGGAGATCGGAACATGGCTGGAGAAGAATGGGGAGGCTCTTTTCGGGACAAATCCCTATCGGATTTTCGGTGAAGGTCCCACGGATATCGTGGAAGGTGGATTTCAGGACGCAAATGTTAAGGCGTTTACCTCTTCGGATTATCGATTCTTTGCAGGTAATGGCTGTATCTATGCGATCGCTTTACGCCCATCTGCAGACGGGACATACCTCATCAGAAGCTTTGCGAAAAAGCAGGGAAATCTGAACGCGGAAATCAAAAATATCACATGCCTGTCTGAAGATAAAAATGCAGTATTTGACCATCGGCAGAATGGGCTCAGGATCTGCTGCGGCACAGACGCAGGCGGGGAATATCCGGTAGTGTTCAGAATCAGTCTGTGACAGAATTGTATTGATCACATCTGCCATGATATCGGTTTCAACAAATATGGCCTTTTTCAATGTAAATGCCTGTTTAAAGAAGATCCGGATAGTTTGTGATTATATTTAGTAATTGAGAAAATAATTGATGACCCGGGAGCAATTTGAATCTTTACGGCAGAAGAAGGCGGCGGTGCGGGCTTTGCCAACTGATGACAACGCAGCTGGACCGGATTCAGATGGGCCACATGGTTAAAATATTTGATTACAGATTCTTGTTCCAGGGAAATGATAAGAAACCTGGACGAAGGGAGTCCTTTATGAACTGGATAAACGAGGAAAAGGACAGACAGATAATCGAAGAACAGGCCGCAACAATCCGTCTTCTTACCGATCTGGCAAAATCGGGAAGCTGGGTGATCAACTATACGCCTGACGGCTTTGTGGCATCTGTACAATGGGGTAATGGCTTCCGCAGGTTGATGGGTTATCGTGACGAATGCGATTTTCCGAATGAAATAGAATCATTCGTGCGCGGCATACACCCGGAAGACAGAGATGCCTTTTTTGGTGATATGACCGCCGTTTTTTTTGATGAAGACATCATGTGTACAACGGGCTATGAATTTCGCTTTTGCAGAAAGGATGGTTCGGTCCGATGGTTTCGCAGCAAGGGATTGTTGTCCAGGGACGCTGAAGGCAGGCCGATGCAGTATAGAGGCGTGACGATCGACATCACTCAGGAGAAGGAACATGATGCTTTGTATGCTGAACTGCACAATGAAGCTGCCTCTCTCAACACCATTCATGAGATGCTCGGATCCGGCAAATGGACAATGGATTTTGACGAAGCAGGTGTGATGGTCCGGGTCAACTGGAGCGACGAATTCCGCAGAATGATCGGGTATCATGGTACGGATGACTTCCCGGACGTACTTCAGTCCTGGTCTGACCGGCTGCATCCTGATGACAGGGAACGCGTGCTGAAGGAGTTTAACGAAACGATCTCCGACTATCAGGGTCAGAAGACCTATGACGTAGAGTATCGTCTGTTGACGAAAAAC
>CACZQU010000498.1 GCA_902783305.1 uncultured Lachnospiraceae bacterium
CCCGGAAAAAAGCCTGCGGGATTCTGACAGAAATGGAACTGGACGGGGATCAGATTCGTGACATCGTAGTCGGAATCGGGATTAATGTCAATACCGTCACATTTCCTCCGGAGCTGCAGGATAAGGCGACATCCCTGCGGCGGGAAGCCGGGAGAGAATTTGACCGATGTCAGGTTCTGTCTGAAGTCATTTCCTGTTTTGAGGAAGCGTACGAAGTATTTGAACAGACCTGTGATCTGTCCGGGTTGAAGGCCGCCTATGAATCGATTCTCATCAACCGCGGTGAGATGGTGAAGGTACTGGATCCGAATCATCCTGAGGAAGGGATTGCGGAAGGAATCGACGAGAGAGGAAGGCTGCTGGTCCGGATGGCAGACGGGAATATCCGCCGGATCGGCGCCGGCGAGGTATCGGTACGGGGACTTTATGCTTATGTCTGACTCCAGGCCACGGGGAGCTTGAAGCGCGGAACAGTCCGCAGGAGACATTCTGTATGACAACCATGGATGATCCGGTCTCGTATCGACAAAGAGGCTGCAGGAAAACCCCTGCATCCTTTCAGGAGAAGAATAATGTATCAGGATCGAATTGTACTGTGCGGGGCTAATGCCTACGAGCAGAAGTATTATTTTAATGAAGACTTTGATTCTCTCCCTACGCATGTAAAACAGGAGCTGCAGATCATGTGCGTCCTTTTTACCGAGGAGAACGGAGGGATCCTTACGCTTGAGTTCAGTGAGGAGGGAGAACTCCTCTTTCAGACCAGCGCCCTCGAAGCGGATGCCCGGTATGATGAGATCGGCAGCGTTCTGCGGATTAAACAGCTAAGAGCAGACAAGCATGATCTGCTTGAGGCGCTGGAAACCTATTACAAAGTATTTTTCATCGGATGAACCGGAAATCCGGAAGAGGAAAAGATGCGTGAGCGTAAGTGGAAGATAGGCCAGGTGGAGATCCCCAACCGCACAGTTCTGGCTCCCATGGCCGGAGTGACAGATCTGGCCTTCCGTAAGCTGTGCAAAGAGCAGGGAGCCGGACTGATCTGCATGGAGATGGTCAGCGCAAAGGCCATCTCCTATCATAACAGGAATACGGCAAGCCTGATGCAGACCGATCCCGGGGAGCATCCGGTATCTTTGCAGCTTTTCGGAAGGGAACCGGAGCTGATGGGAGAGGTGGCAGCGATGATTGAACCGCTGCCTTTTGATATTCTTGACATCAATATGGGTTGTCCTGTCCCTAAGGTGGTGAACAACGGGGAGGGCTCTGCGCTGCTCAAAGACCCGGAGAGGATCGGGCGGATTGTGCGGTGTATTGCCGACGCGGTGCAGAAACCGGTGACGGCAAAAATCCGGATTGGATTTGAGACAATTGATCCGGATATCACCCGGATCGCGAAAATCATCGAAGCCTCCGGCGCCGCTGCGATTGCTGTCCACGCCAGGACGAGGCAGCAGTACTATTCCGGCAAGGCGGACTGGGAAAGCATCCGGAAAATCAAGGAAGCGGTTTCGATCCCGGTGATCGGGAACGGAGATGTGACGGATGCCTCCAGCGCAAAGCAAATGCTGGAGGAAACCGGCTGCGATGCGGTCATGGTGGGCCGGGCATGCCGGGGAAACCCATGGATTTTCAGACAGATCCGCGCTCTCCTGGAGGAAGGGAGAGAAGAGCCGCCTGTGGAAAATACCCGGATCCGGGAGATGATCCTGGCTCATGCGGCTGCCCAGATCCGCCTGCAGGGAGAGAAAACCGGCATGAAGGAGATGCGCAAGCATATTGCCTGGTATACGGCAGGAATGCCTCATGGAGCGGCACTCCGCAGGCAGGCCAATCAGCTGGAAACCTATGAACAGCTGGAAAGGCTTCTTGACAACTTTGGGGCCTTTCAGTATAATACATCTTTATGTGTTAAGAAATAAAAAGGCTTTCAGCCTGCGGACACCAAATGAGGGATGAGACATTATGGAAGAAAAAAAGAATATTCTGACTTATACAGGACTGAAGAAACTGGAGGACGAGCTGAATGATCTGAAGGTTAACCGCAGGAAGGAAATTGCGGAAAAGATCAAAGAGGCCAGAGAGCAGGGCGACCTTTCCGAAAACGCGGAGTATGATGCCGCCAAGGATGAACAGAGGGACATCGAAGCTCGTATTGAAGAAATCGAAAGAATCCTGAAGAACGCCGAGGTAGTGGATGAGGATGAGATGGATCCGAATGTGATCGGCGTCGGATGTAAGGTTGTCCTCCACGATATCGAGTATGATGAGGATGTGGAATTTGCGTTGGTCGGATCCACAGAGACAGACAGTCTTGACGGAAAGATCTCCAACGAATCTCCGCTGGGGCGTGCTCTTCTTGGAGCCCGTATGGGAGACATCGTGGATGTGGACGCTCCTTCCGGTATCATGCGGTATGAGGTGCTGGATATCATAAGAGAGTGACAGGAGGAATAGAAAATGGCAGAACAGAAGAATGCGCCGGAACAGGATATCAATCAGCTGAGAGCCGTCCGGAGAGAGAAGCTTGCGCAGCTGCAGGCAGAGGGAAGAGATCCGTTTCAGATCGTAAAATACGATGTGACGCATCACAGCGAGGAGATTAAAGCCGGATTTGATGAGCTGGAGGGCAAAACCGTTTCCATTGCGGGAAGGATGATGTCCAAGCGAGTCATGGGTAAGGCTTCGTTCTGCCATGTCCAGGACCTGCAGGGGACCATTCAGGCGTATGTCGCCAGGGATGCTGTAGGAGAGGAACCGTACAAGGATTTCAAGAAACTGGATGTAGGGGATATCATCGGGATCCGGGGCGAGGTTTTCAGGACAAAAACGGGAGAAGTGTCTGTTCACGCGGCACAGGTCACGCTTCTGTCCAAGAGTCTGCAGGTTCTGCCGGAGAAATATCATGGAATGACAAACCGTGATCTGCGGTATCGCCAGAGATATGTGGACCTGATCATGAACCCGGAAGCGAAGGAAACGTTTATCAAGCGGTCAAAGATCATCTCCGCGATCCGCCGGTACCTCGACGGACAGGGCTTCATGGAGGTAGAGACCCCCATGCTGGTCAGTAATGCCGGCGGCGCGGCGGCCAGGCCGTTTGAGACGCATTTTAATGCCCTGGACGAGGATCTGAAGCTCCGTATTTCTCTCGAGCTATATCTGAAGCGGCTGTTCGTCGGCGGCCTGGAGAGAGTATATGAGTTCGGGCGTGTTTTCCGCAATGAAGGTCTGGATACCCGTCACAATCCGGAATTTACCCTTATGGAGCTTTACCAGGCTTATACGGATTATCACGGCATGATGGATCTGACGGAGAATATGTACCGCTATGTGGCGCAGGAGGTTCTGGGAACCACCACGATCGTCTACAACGGTGTGGAGATGGATCTGGGCAAGCCCTTTGCCAGGATTACCATGGTGGATGCGGTGAAGCAGTATTCCGGCGTGGACTTCAGAGAAATCAGTACCCTGGAAGAAGCCAGAGCAGCGGCGAAGGAACATCATGTAGAATTTGAGGAACGCCATAAGAAGGGGGATATTCTGAATCTGTTTTTTGAACAGTTTGTGGAAGAGCACCTGATTCAGCCGACCTTTGTCATGGATCATCCGATTGAAATTTCTCCGCTGACGAAGAAAAAGCCGGGTAATCCTGAATATGTGGAGCGCTTCGAATTTTTCATGAATGGATGGGAGATGGCCAACGCCTATTCCGAGCTGAATGATCCGATTGACCAGAGAGAACGCTTCAAAGCTCAGGAGGAGCAGCTCGCTCAGGGCGATGAAGAGGCCAACACAACCGATGAAGACTTCCTCAATGCCCTGGAGATCGGCATGCCGCCCACAGGCGGAATCGGGTATGGGATTGACCGGATGTGCATGCTGCTGACCGACAGCCAGGCGATCAGGGATGTGCTGCTTTTCCCGACAATGAAGTCCATCAAGGAGTGACCACAACATATTGTGTAATAGAGCCAC
>CACZQU010000499.1 GCA_902783305.1 uncultured Lachnospiraceae bacterium
AGTTACCCTGCGGCAGCCATAAAGTGTAACCGCTATAACAGACAACTGAGCAAAAAGATGACCCTGCGAGAGACCGCTTCGGGTATGAAAGCCGGTCCTGGCAAGGCCCTATAACTCGTTACGATATACGGATCTGTACCTGCACAGCAAAACCCGCGCAAAACCAGACCGGATCCGCGCGGTCAATGCAGAACAGTCCTCCCATGCACGGCGCAGGCAAAACATCCATATCTTACAGCTCAATACCTCTGTCGTGCAGGTAATCCAGAACATCTCCGACGGTAGCCAGCTCCGCCAGCTCCTCCGCCGGCACCTCGATACTGTATTCCGACTCCAGATTCATCACCATCTCAAAAAGATCCAGTGAATCCGCTCCCAGATCATCCTTAAAAGAGGTATCCTCTGTGATGCTTTCCTCGTCAACATCCAGCTGTTCCGCTAAAATCCGTTTCAGTTTTTCCAGCATTGCTCTGCTCTCCTTTCCAATGATCAGCAGGTCCTCGGATAAAATGCCCGGACACCTCAAAAGCCTGTCCGAAGGGTCTTAAAACACCCCAATATCAGCTGAGGCAAAGTATAGTATTTCCTATTGTATTTGTCAATAAAAAAAGCCCGGCCCTTGCGGCATTTTGGAGACATAAGTTACTGACTGCTCCCGGTCCGCAGCATGAGGAATTCAGGCGCGAAGCGCCAGGAGAGCCCGAAGGGCGGGAATTCCGGATGTTGTGAAGCGGCCTTGAACAGCAGCAGACATAACGGTTCAGAGCAGCGGTTGATTGACATCCTGATATCGGATATGCCGGGAGACATTCAGAACCAGCCCGATCTCTCCCATCAAGAATACAATGGAGGTTCCTCCATAGCTGATAAAGGGCAGCGTAACACCGGTATTCGGCATCAGGTTCAATACAACGGAAATATTGAGGATAACCTGCAGTGCAATGTGAACAAAAACACCGCTGACCAGCATAAAATCAAAGGCATCCCTTGCATGGCTGGCAATGAATTCCATTCTGTACAGAAGGTAGCCAAAAAGGCAGAGGATAATTACTGCCCCGAAAATCCCAAGCTCCTCACAGACGATCGAAAAGATCATGTCATTCTGAGCCTCCGGGATGAAACCCAGCTTCTGAATACTGTTTCCAAAGCCCCTGCCGAAAAGGCCTCCGGAGCCTATGGCATATAAAGCCTGCATGGTCTGATACCCTTCTCCGTCCGCATAATCCTCCGGATGGAGCCAGGTCAGAATCCTCTGGAGGCGAAAATTATCACTGAATGCCAGATTTGTGGAAATCGAGCGGATAATAAGCCAGGACAGAAAAGCCACTGCCAGAACAATCAGAATAAAAGGAAGCGTTTTAGGATGCGCCAGAAAAATCAGAACAGATGTAACTGCCATGATGATAATCGCCGTACTCAGATTATCTGTCACCAGCAAGGCGATAGCGGAAGGAACCCCGCCGATCAGTATCAGCTTTACCACATTCTGCCGCTCAGCGATCCTCGTTCCCATCCTCATGACACATTCCGCAAGCATCAGAATCACTCCGACCTTGGCGGCCTCCGCCGGCTGAAAAGAGACAGGGCCGACATTAACCCACCGATAGGCACCATGCGATTCCACTCCCAGGCCTTGAACCTTTACCAGAAACATCAGGCAGACAGACACAAAATAGATCCCCGGAATCAGCACGCGGAACTGTTTCAGCTCCAGCCTTGAGATCACGATGGCCATAACCATACATGCCAGGTCAATCAATCCCTGTTTTCTGAAAAACTCCATATCATTTCCCACGGAGATCTGAGAAGTATATGCCGTCGTGCTGTAAAGCATGATCAGTCCAAAGCCAACCAGGACGACGACAACAGCCAGCAGACTGAAATCATAGTAATCCGATCCCTTAATCCCTGTCATATCAAAGGTGATCTGGCGGATTTCCTTTTGTGAATTGTCCATTGCCCTCCTTTCCGGATCAGTCGGGGAGACGGTCCTCCTGTTGTCTTAACCGATACCATCCTCTGACTGACTCAGGTTATTCTAATTGGCTTCCTCCTTCGGGCATTCAAACTTGTACCCTATTCCCCAGACCGTTCTGATATATTCCGCGCCTTTGGGGCCAAGCTTGTTCCGCAGTTTTTTGACATGAGTGTCAATGGTTCTGGCATCCCCGTAATAGTCATAATTCCAGACAGAATTGAGGATCTGCTCTCTGGCCAGAGCACGGCCCTGATTCTCCAGAAAATAGGTCAGAAGCTCGAATTCCTTGAAGCTGAGCTCAATCGGCGTTCCGTCTACAGTGACAATATGAGCAGCTTTGTCAATGGAAATCCCGCCGACACTGATCACATCCTGTACGCTTCCCTGGCCTGAACGGCGCAGAATCGCTTCCACTCTGGCGACAAGGATTTTGGGGCTGAAGGGCTTGGAAATATATTCATCTGCCCCGATGTCAAACCCAAGGAGCTCATCTCTCTCATCCCCTCTGGCTGTCAGCATGATGACAGGTACGGAGGAGGTCTTGCGGATCTCACGGCACACTTCCCATCCATCCATCTTCGGCATCATAACATCCAGAATAATCAGGGCAATGTCTTTGTTCTCATAGAAAAGATCAACGGCTTCCTCCCCGTTTGACGCCTCCAGGACTTCATACCCGTCTTTCTTCAGGAAGTCCTTTACGAGCTTTCGCATCCTGCTCTCATCATCCACCACCAGTATTTTCAAAGCGTCCATTCTTATCTCCCTTGTTTCCCCCATTCAGGCAGACCCTCACTATAAAAGAAAAGAGCCCATATCCAAATGAACATGAACTCTCACACGTGTAACCCATATAAGTAAAATGGAAGCAATGGGGCTCGAACCCATGACCTCTCGCGTGTGAGGCGAACGCTCATCCCAGCTGA
>CACZQU010000500.1 GCA_902783305.1 uncultured Lachnospiraceae bacterium
CCATCTGCTACATTTTTGCGGTATACATGACCGTTATTGCCCTCAGAACCCAGATTCCGAACCTGATCCATTCTTTCATCGGGTAAGGAAATGGTAGAATAATTTCACAACTGATGCCAGAAAAAGAGCGCCCGGATCGGATGGATGTCCTTTCCGGGCGCTTTGCTGTGAATATTATGGCTGTCTGCGGAATACTCATGAAAGGTGTTCCTGACTGACGATTTCCGGACTTTCTCTATCGGCGGACTAACCTTATGTTTTTATTGTCCGGGGTATCTTTTTCTGCAGTTATGAGTTCCGATGTTTCTCTGGCGATACTCACTCCGTTCTTACTGCCATGTCCTTGCCCCGAAACGCCATGCCGATTTTGAAAATCTCCTGAAGTCCATCAGCGAGCATGTCGGTTTCGTATCGCTTTTCGCTGATCTGTCGAAGGGCATCAGCCGCGAGTCTGTCCAGGCTTTCCGATGCTTTTTTCGACGCTTTCAGTTCGAAGATCAGGCCGGGCAGACTCTTGTCCAGGGGACAAAGCTGGATGTCGAACCGTCCGAAGCCGGATTCCCGGTTCGAGCGCACGGTATAGCGGTTGTTGAGGATGGCGCACAGGCCGATCATCAAGCCCTGATAGAAGGCTTCACTGCTGGTATCATACACACTGATAGTCTCCATCAGGTAGGCGGCGATGTGCTTCTGCAGGGCTTCAGCGTTTCGCTCGAAAATCGCCTGCCGGATCGCAGCCGCTGTAGATTCGCTTCGCTCTGGCAACGCCCGGGAGATGATCTCCCTGGCATAGACGAAAGAGATTTCCTTATTGGGGATTGATACCTGGCACATAAAGTTGCCGTCGTTCTGGGGGATGATCCTGATGCAGCGCAGATACCCGGCCATCAGCAGAAAACTGTAGATACTTGTGGGGTTCTTCCTGACTTCTGGATAGATCACGCCTGTGTCCACGTAGGTTGTCACGGTTTCGCCCTGCATCAGCTTGCGCAGATTTTCTGTGATCTCCGGCGCCGCGGCGGCGATGATGTCTCCGATGATCTCATTGCTGCCGGTAGACTGCCAGAATGCCTTGGGATAACAATTTTCATCCACGTAATTGATGACCGACCAGGGATTGAAGATTTCAGTGCTGCCGAATTGGTAGCCGTCGTACCAGTCGCAGACCTCCGCCAGTTTGTCCTTATGGCCATAGCAGGCCAGTATCCGGGCAACCTCATCCCTGGAGAAACCGAAATACGCACTGTAGCGGTCGTCCATGATGGTGTTGACCTTCAAATTGTTCATACCGCTGAAGATACTCTCTTTCGCCACGCGCAGGATGCCGGTCAGGAAGCCGAAGGCAAGGCTGGAATTGTCTTTGAATGCTCCGGAGAACAGGTTACGTACGAAGACGACGACTTGGTCGTAGTAGCCGCTGGCATAACCCTGCTGGATCGGAGTGTCATATTCATCGATGATGATGACGGTCTCGATGCCGTAATGCTTATGCAGCATGGCGGAGAGCAGCGCCAATGAGCGGGATAATGCCACCTCGTCTGCCTGATCATCGATGATAGCCTGAAATGCCTGCTTCTCCACTGCGTTGCAGGCAGTGCTGTCCAGCAGCTCGTCATGATGGGCATACTCGTTGCGAATGACAGCAGCAATGTCCTTGAGCGCGTTCTTCCACGAGGCGTATTTCACATCCTTGAAGGAAAGATAAATCACGGGGTATTTGCCCTGGAAGGATTGGTAGTATCTGCCGCAGGCCCAGATGGCTTTATCCCGGAAGTAGATCGAGGTATCCTGCCCGTTCCGCTCGAAGAATACGCGCAGCATGTCCATATTCAGCGTCTTACCGAAGCGACGCGGACGTGTAAACAGGGAGACCTTCGGCAGCGCGTCAATGAAATCGCGGATCAGCAGGGTTTTGTCGACATAGTAGTATCGCGTGACAGCTTCAATAAAGCCGGAAATCCCCACGGGGAGAGGACGCATCTGCGGCCTTGCGATTTCCTTAGCCCGCACCGGCGGCTGTGCCTGAGCTGGAATTTGCCAGGAGCGCCCCTTTTTCACTGCACCTTCAATTGTGCCGCTCTTGCACAGCTGTTGGACGCGCCTGGGAGAGAGACCCCACTGTTCTGCTGCTTCCTGAATGTTCAGATATTTCATGATCACCACCTCACTTCTCTTGTTAACGAAATCATCATAACATATTTCGCGAAATGTTTTCAAATCATTTCGTTATATGTTTCGCGTAGCAGAGCGTGAACTCTGGTTGACAGTGCAAGGTAGTGTTTACACTTCTGACAAAGCTCTGCGGAAGGATTCCCTTCTTCCCTTCCACAGGGCCGGCTGTTTTGGCTCGGGCTGAACGCTTGATTTCTTATGTTCTGTAACCGCAGGGTAGTAAGAGACAGCCTTTCCCGATAATGAAAGCCCGGCTGTTAAAGTCTTAACTTTTTCGAATCAGGCATTTTTCCCCTTCAAACGCAAATCCGTATTTCAGAATCCTGTTTTCCGGTATACCTCTTTGAATCAGATCTGCAGCATACTTCTTCTCTTCGATCTGAAGCAGGGCGTTCTGCGCCGTATCTTCCAGACTGTTCTCCCCGTCTTCTTTATCCAAAACCTTAAACTCCATGATGACCGCCGGATCATTTATGCTTTTCGGCTCCATCACCACATCATAACGGCCAAGGCCGGATTCCCGATTGGATTTCACCATATACTGATCCGCTTTATCCACCAGCAGACCCAATACAAAGCCATGATAAAACCTTTCCGGTTCTTTCTGTCCCGACGGCCTTTTCCCTGTATCAAAGTAACTGAAGGTATTCAATGCTACCCTGTTCATATAATAGTTCATTCCCCGGATATCCCCACGGAACATAGAGATAATAAAGTCATTGAATTCTGATCCTTCTGCGAACCATTCTTCTACCATGCGGAAAAACAATAGCTTTACTTCATGATTGGTAAGGGCAAGATGATAGTCCGGATAGGTGTCCTGGGTTTCCCGTGTCATTTTATCCACCTTCAGATAACCGGCAGCCAGGAGGAGGCTCCAGACCGCATTGCTGTTTTTTGAAAGCTGCTGGAATACGATCTGCTCATCGATTTTTGCAACAATGCATCTCCCGTCCAACAGCTTCTCAAATTCTGTTTTGATCTTCTTGTCCCCTTCCCTGATCAGCTTGCTGATCAGTCCGTTTCCGCTGGTATTCGCCCAGTGAGTATCCATTTTCCGCTTATCCAGGTACAAGGAAACCGACCATGGATTATAAATATCTGATACTCTTCCAAATGTGAAACCATCATACCAGGATTTCACCATTTCCTTTTCATTCTTCGGTATACCCAGCCGGTCCATTGTCTCAAATACTTCTGTTTCTGTGAATCCAAATGCGGTTGTATATTCATCGGAAGTCGTCGTAATCACATTGAGATTATTCAGGTCGGAAAAGATCGATTCTTTACTCACCCTGGTAATTCCGGTCATCATCCCGCGTTCCAGATAAGGGTTCGTCTTAAAGGTATTATTAAACAATGTACGGATATAAACTGTCAGTTCCTCCCAGAATCCATGGATATAAGCTTCCTGCATGGGAGCATCATATTCATCCAGCAGCACAATGCATTTTTTTCCATAGTATTTATACAGCCATCCACACAGAATATTCAGCGACTGTGCGGCCGTGGATTCATTCATGGATTCTGTTACTGTCCGGTAAAACCCCTTTTCCTTTTCTGAAAACCTGCCATCTTCCAGAATCCATGCGTATTCTTCGTACAGCCTGGTTATTATACGGTTTATCGTTTCTTTTGTATTTACAAAATCCGCATGTTTTACCCCTGCAAAGGATAAAAACAGGACAGGATATGATCCCTGCAGATTCTGATATTTTTCGTCTGCCCAGATTTTCAGCCCTTCAAACAAGTCTCCCCGGTTCTCATACTTGTTTGAAAAGAAATAATCCAGCATACTCATATTCAAAGTTTTTCCAAAACGCTGGGGACGTGTAATTAAAGTCACGGTGTCCGCCGCTTCCCACCATTCCCGGATAAAGTCTGTCTTATCAATATAAAAATAATGGTTTTTCCTCAGTCTCGCAAAATCCTGTTCCCCGATTGCAATTGTTTCTTTCATATCACACCCCCTCCCTTCGCTTTCCAGGGATCAATTTCAGCCGGTTTCCAATTTATAATATCCATTGTATATGATTAAGGGCGGTTTTGCCAGTGCCGCCATGACGAATCCTTCTGTTCTTTATCATGAAGAACCGCCATGATCATAAACAGGGTGTGCATGCTGATGGCTTTTTCTTTTCGGTGTATCTGTACGAATGAGTATAAAAAAGCCCTCACCGTAACATAAATTACAGCAAAGGCTTTTCCTCTGATCTTTTTCTTCATTCCGGTCAGACTGACGAATTACACCTGAACCTTGAATATTCTTTCCGGCTTATCCGGTCTATATCTCACAAATCTCCTTTGCGGATGGCTTCCCAGGCCTCAGACAGATCCGGGAATATTCCGGCGGCGATCTTTTTTATCTCCTCCGTCGGGGGTACGATATCCGGGATCATGATGCTGGCGCATCCAGCCCGGAATCCGGCTATGATTCCGTTGAGGCTGTCTTCAAAAACATAGCACTCCGATGGAGAAAATCCTGTTTTCTCTGCGGCAAGAAGAAAAATGTCCGGCTCCGGCTTTCCGTTTGAAACCTGAAGACCGGATACAATACAATCGAAATATTCCGATGTACCGGTTTTTCTGAGGTTGCGCTCGATCATCTGCAGCGGGGAACTGGAAGCAACGGCCATACATATCCCCTGCTCTTTCATTCCCTTCAGGATCTCAAAGGTTCCTTTTTTGACCGGAATTTCTTTTTGTTCATAAACCCTGTTCTGGACGTTCGCCATGATCTTTTCGGGATCGCCTCCCGGAAAGAACTCTCTGACGATCTCCGCCTGCTTTTCCCCGGAGGTGCCGCAGACCCGGCTGGTAAAAATATCCGGTAAAGTAAGATTCATGGCAGCTGCTTCATCTCTCCATGCCTCCTGAAAAAGCCTTTCTGTGTCAAAGAGCAGGCCGTCCATATCAAATATCGCAGCTTTTTTCATATTTTCCTCCTGGTATGATTTATCTTTTGCCGCTTCAACCTGGCCAATCCGGTCAGCTTACATCGTATCATTTTTTGAGTGAAGATATTTTATCACATGGCGAAGCAAATAACAATCCGGAATAAAGTGCCGGTGATTCCAGTACGCAGAAGCCAGATCGGGGTAAAGCGAGTTTGCTCTCGCATTAAACAGGCCTGTGTGATATACTGATACGGATAGTTGGTTGATGAACAGCTTGATAAGAGACAAAAAAAACCGGAAGATTTCAATCTTCCGGAAGTGGTAACTGCTTTGATGCCCGAATTCTCATTCATGTCATATCCACAACAAGGCACGGCTTTTTCATAATTTGAAGTTATGTGGTTATTGCTGTCTGTGCCTTCATAGTTATAGAATATCACACCAGCATGCTTCTGGCAAGTTTTTTTGATCACGATACAGAAGCAGAAGCTTCTGTTTACAGAAAATGCCGGGCGATAAGGAAAAGGGGAGGCAATAACCCTGGAAAGGAAGAAGGAAAAAATGAAAAAAAGAAGAGAACTTGGCGGCGTTGTCCCTGCAACGATTACGCCATTTAAGGCGGATGAATCAATCGATGCTGAGGCTATGGTGCAGCTGATGCAATGGAACATGGAGCAAGGTGTGGAGAGCTTCTTTATCGGAGGAAGTTCCGCGGAGTGCTTTCTCCTTTCGGAGGCGGAACGAAAGGAGACCTTTGAGATCGCTTCGCAGTTTTCTGACCGTGCTTTTCTTGTGGCACATGTGGGGGCTGTTTCCGTACGGGAGGCGGAAAGCTATGCCCGTTGCGCGGCTGCTCTTCATTATGATGCCATTGCTGCTACGCCTCCATTTTACTATGGATTTGGGAGTGAAGATATTTACCGCTACTATGAGAGCATTTCCCAGGCTGCCGGGATGCCGGTGCTGATTTACAATTTCCCTGGAAATACCGGTAAGTCATTTGACCTGAGTGTACCGGTTACCCAGAAGCTTTTTACAAGTGACTTCATCCTTGGGGTAAAGCATACCAACCAGGTGGTATATCAGCTGGAGAGGATCAAGGCGCTGAACCCGAAGCTGATTGTCATGAATGGATTTGACGAAACCATGGTAGCCGGTCTGGCTCTTGGGGCGGACGGTTCCATAGGCTCGACCTTTAACTTTATGTATCCGCATTACAAGTATATCTATGATCTGTTCCTGGACCACCGGTATGAGGAAGCCAGACAGGCTCAGGTCAAGGCCAACAACATCATGGCGGCGTTGTGCGAGGTGGGGCTGATTCCGGCCATCAAATATGTTCTGACGACCATGGGCATAAACGCCGGCGTAGCTCGCAGGCCGTTTCATATGCCGGGAGAAGAGGAAAAAGCCAGGCTCAACGCGGTGCTGCGCGATAATCTGATTACTCCGTAATCTGACAAAGGGCAATTAAGTCAGGCAGACTGGTCAGATTATGATCACTACCCATCGCCAAAGCCTGAAAATCTGAATAAAACCTGTTTGGTGAGCCAGCTCTCTGCTCAGATTTTTATCCATATTTCCAGTGTGCTGAGCAGATGCAGATGATTTTTCCTGCATTCAGAACATTTTTCAGCCTGCCGCACTGTGCTGCTGCAAAAGGATACAACGCAACATACCTGGTTTCAGGAATTACCATGGAGGTAGAATATGGAAAGAGCAATTTACTTCGACGCCTGGTACAAAAATGAATATTGCTATCATCCAAGTCTTCCGCTGCGCAGCATACAGATGCTCAACGACCTTGAGAAATACCACGGCACTGTGCTGGTATGGGCCGGTATGGGAGGCGGAAGCATCAGCCTGCCATATCTTGAGCATGAAGCGTTCGGCCAGGTTGATCC
>CACZQU010000501.1 GCA_902783305.1 uncultured Lachnospiraceae bacterium
GCAGAAAGATCAATCATCGCAGTGACCGGGATTTCCGGTACTGACCGATACGCAACCGCGCGATATCCTGTTTACAATATTGCGCAGTGTTGACTGCAGAGGAGGGGAGTCATAGCTTTTCAGTCACGATTTCATGTGATCTGAGGAAATTCCGTGCAGCCTCATCCCAGAGGAACTCGGGATTTCGGTCAGTGGAAAAGCTGGACAAAGATACTCCTGTGGCGCCGACAATTTTGCCGCTGCTGAATTCAAACCGGATACTCAGCCCGGAAAGACAGCCGGAGGCGGCTGCCTGATCCAGCACTTTATCCAGTACGGGAGTTGCTCCGGAGACATTCAGGACGATGCGAAATGACAGCGGCGTCCTCCTGCCTTTTACAATCTGATAGCATAATGGTTTCATTTCTTTCCAGAGAACAAATTTCCTTCCGGCGGACAACAATTCCTGCCGGAGGTCATTGTCAAAATAATCTGTGACCAGCCGGCCATCCAGTCTGATGCGGCAGGCTGTCTGAAATTCTGCAAGCGCCATCTCAAACCAGTCAAAAGTATCCCCGACAAAAAGCTTATGAGTAAAATCTCTGATATCCGTAATCTGAAAAACAAACATGACGGTGAGTTCCCTTTCTGAAGGCCTGTGTACGTAAATTATAGTAAACGATTACACCCGCGGGAACAAATCAAGGAAAAAGCATATTTATCCTCGCGATATATGCGGAGGGACTTATCCGTTCCGGATCTGGCATAAATGCCTGCATGTTACTCGTTTACCTGTGCCGGCGACGGCACGCGGCTGTTTGCTGCGTATTAACTGAATGTGTTTACTATAACATACAGGCAGGATAAAAAGAAGGCATAAATGCATGGAAACCTCTTTTCAAAACAGATGGAATATGATACTATGAATGTAGTATTAAAAACTACATCCGATAAGTATGCAGATGTATATCAGTGGATCCTATAGAAGGGGGTCGATATCAGTGAGCTACAAAATAATTATTGACAGCTGCGGCGAGTTTCTGCCGGAGTGGAAGAAAGACACCCGGTTTTCGTCGGTTCCCCTTACATTGAATGTAGGAGGGTATGAGATCGTTGATGACGAAACTTTTGATCAGAAGGATTTTCTGCGCCGGGTGGCGGAATGTCCGGAATGTCCTAAATCCGCATGTCCATCTCCGCAGAGTTACCGCGAGGAGTTTGACTGTGACGCAGATCACATCTACGCGGTGACCTTGTCCGCGGAGCTCAGCGGGTCTTACAACAGCGCTGTTGCAGGAAAGAATATGCTTCATGAGGAGAAGCCGGAGAAGAAGATCTATGTATTCAACTCCCGCTCGGCTTCCATCGGGCAGACTCTGATTGGGATGAAGATCCAGGAGTGCGAGGAAGAGGGGCTTTCCTTTGAGGAGACAATCGCCGCTGTGGAGAGATATATTAAAACACAGATTACTTATTTTGTTCTGGAAACCCTGGATGCCCTGCGCAAAAACGGACGGCTGACCGGAGTCAAAGCTCTGGTTGCCACCGCGCTCAAAATCAAGCCGGTCATGCAGTCCACCGATGACGGGAATATCTGCCAGATTGATCAGGCAAGAGGCATCAATAAAGCTCTTTCGCGGATGGTAGAGCATATCGTGGCGAATACCAGGGATCCGGAGAACCGCATTCTTGCGATCTCCCACTGCAACTGCCCGGAGAGAGGCAGGATGCTGCTGGAGGAGCTGAAAACCCGCCTGGCGCCCAAAGCGGCATTTCTGCTGGATACCGCGGGAGTCAGCAGCCTTTATGCTTCTGACGGAGGAGTCATTGTTGTCGTTTAGAAATCTTTATACGTTCCGTGAATCCTTACTGTTTACGGAACGTTTTTATTTTGTAAAAAAAACTTTCTATTTTGGCTGACTTGTGTTAAACTTGGAATTTAGTGAAAATTACTGTAATGGGAAAGGAACGTCGTACCTGAACCTTACAAAGCAATGAGTATCACAGAGGAATAGCAGCAAAAAGGAGACAGGATTATGAGCCAGAAGAAAGTTGACCGCTACAAAGAAGAAAAGGCAAACCGGAGCAAAATCATCCGCAAGGAAAAGAGAACCTTGCTGCTGGAGAAGCTGATTGCTTCCCTGGTCGGGATTGGTCTTATCATCTGGGTAGGCTTTTCCATTTATAATAAAGCGAATGAAATGGCTGAGGCTTCGCGGGAAGTCGTCAGTACACAGTTCAATGTCGCCGCGCTGGACAATTATTCATCTTCTCTGACGGCTGAGGAGGAATTGTCACAGGAGACACTGGCAGAGGATGAGACTCCGGCGGAGGGAGAAGCCCCGGCAGAGGGCGAGACTCCGGCGGAGGGAGAAGCCCCGGCAGAGGGCGAGATTCCGGCAGAGGAAGAAGCTCCGGCAGAGGAAGAAGCGCCAGCAGAGGGAGAAGCCCCGGCGGAGGGAGAAGCCCCGGCAGAGGATGAAGCTCCTGCGGAAGCGGCTGAGAAGGCTGAGTAAAAAATTGCTGTTTACAGCCTGACCTTTATCCGCCCACGTACGGCGTTTACCGTTAAACCGTGAAAAGGAACAAAAAAGGGGAATCAGGAACGGATGATATCCGGTTCCTGATTCCCTTTTTCCTTTTCCCTGTGAAATACTCAGTAATGTGCTGGCTTTACAGCTTGGTCACATTGGAAGCCTGCATGCCACGGGCACCTTCGGTAAGGTCATAGCTGACTGCCTGGCCTTCGTCCAGAGACTTGAAGCCGTCTCCGTTGATCGCGGAGAAGTGGACAAATACATCCTGTCCGTCCTCACCCGTGATAAATCCATAGCCTTTTTCGGCATTAAACCATTTGACCGTTCCCTTGTTCATTTTGAATACCTCCATAAAAA
>CACZQU010000502.1 GCA_902783305.1 uncultured Lachnospiraceae bacterium
AAAAGGCATCCACAATCGCCTTGGCCATTTCCACGCCTACAATCCTGGCTCCCATGGAGATGATCTGGGCATTATTATGCTTCGTCGCCAGACCGGCAGATACCGGCTCGCTGCAGACAGCCGCCCGGATCCCTGTGACCTTGTTTGCCGCCAGGGAAATACCGATACCGGTACCGCAGACCAGTACGCCTTTCTCCACTTCCTTGTCCATAATCGCGCGGGCTACCCGTTCTCCGGGAACCGGATAATCCACCTTGCCGCCTGCCGCGTCATAAGCGCCGTAATCCACGCACTCATAACCTTTTTCCTTCATATAATCCATCAATGCCTGCTTCAGCTCAATCCCGGTATGGTCGCAGCCAAATCCCACCTTCATCTTCTCTTCCTCCTTTTGTGTAAGTAATCCTCTGCCGGGGTTTGCGGATAATGTGCTTATCCTGGCTTCAGACAATATCCGATATCCGGCCCTCACAGCATTCTGGATATGATATACCTCGGCCTTCCCTGAACCTCCTGATAAATCCTCGCAATATAATACCCGATAATTCCCATGCTGATCATGATGATACTTCCGATCAGAAGAATCAGGAGAATGACTGTCGTAAACCCCTCCACCGCCGTTCCTGTGCAGTAATGAATCAGCGTATTGATCCCCAGAATCAGAGCCAGTACAAATACCAGGATCCCGGCTCCAGTCACGATCTGCATCGGAAGCGTGGAAAACCCGGTGATGTTGGATATCGCATAGCGGATCAGACCCAGTGTGGACCACTTGGACTGACCCGCCTCGCGCTCCTGCACGTCGAATTCCACACTGGCCTGACGATATCCGATCCAGGAAGACAGAGCCCGGAAAAAGACATTCTTCTCCGGCATGGAAATCAAGGTATCCACTGCCCGCCGGTCAAGAAGCTTGAAATCAGAAGCCCGCTCCATATCTATCTGGGTAACAGAGCTCATGATCGAGTAAAACATTCCCGCGCTGGCTCTGTGGAACATGCTCTCCTCTCCGCGGGTACGCTTCACCGCCTCGACAACCTCATAGCCCTGTTCCCAGAGACGAAACATTTCAACCAGCGTCCCCGGGGGATGCTGCAGGTCGCAGTCCATCACAGCGACGCAATCTCCCCTGGAGCAGGCAAGCCCGGCAAAAATCGCCGCTTCCTTTCCGAAATTTCTGGAAAAATGGACGCCATGCACACGGCTGTCCCGCCGTGCTTCCTCCTCAATTCTCTGCCAGGTGGCATCCTTCGAACCGTCATCCACAAAAACCAGCTCAAAATCAATATTCTCTTTTTCAAGCAGCTGTGTCAGAACGCTGGCTGTCTTAGGAAGCATCAGTTCCTCATTATAAGCCGGAATAGCCACTGATAATTTTCCCATATCTGTTACCTGTATCCTTTCAGATTTAATGATACTTCCTTTCCTGCGTTTTGTCAAACTGTTGTACCTGTCCATGTTACTATTCACGGATTAACCGTAAAGCCACGTGCGGGGAAGGTCAGACCTGAATAGTAACTGTTACATTTCTCCTGTGAAAGCAGAAAGCCGCAGGATCCGGGGAGCGGTCACACAGGCAAGCGCGATCTTGACCAGATCCGGGATAAGGAAAGGAAGCACACACCAGCCCAGTGCCGTTCCGATCCCCACCGGCCTGTTTGCTCTTGAATAGACGACAACAAACCATATCGTCCCGAAGGTATAACAGAGAAAAAGGCCAAAAATCATGGAAGCAATTCTGGCGATATTTCCTTTACCGAAAGCCGTCTCCACCATCCACATTTCCAGTGCCGCAATCAGAAAGCCGACAATATAGCCTCCTGTCGTCCCAAGCAGTATTCCCAGCCCTCCGGTAAAGCCGGCAAATACCGGCACACCGACGGCACCCAGAAGAATATATACCAGTACCGCCAGAAATCCTTTCCTGCCGCCCAGAATCTGTACAGCCAGAAAAACACCATAAGTCTGCATGGTAAACGGGACTGTCCAGGGAATGGAAATCCAGGAGCAAATCGCGATGATGACAGCAAATATCCCGATTTTTACAATATCCAAGGTTGTCAGCTTCCTGCCGCTTATGTTTTCCTGTTTTTTCATATCATCATTCTCCTTTTTCTGGTTGCTCAGCCGTAAAAAGGGCTGTGAAAACCCGGATGGTCTTCACAGCCGCTTTCATTCCTCTGTTCTTATCCCCGCGCCGTCTTTACTCTGCGTCCTCCACAAAAGGAACAACAGCGCCGTCATAGGTCTCATTGATATAGCTTACGATTTCTTCAGACTTAAGTACATCCACCAGAGCCTTGATTTTTTCGTCTTCTTCCCTGCCTTCGTAAACCGCAATGACATTCACATAGGTCTTTGCCGCTTCAGAATCGCTGGACTCATACGCCAGCGCATCCTTTGCCACGGAGAAGCCGGCCTCGAGCGCGTAATTCCCATTCAGGACAACGTACGCCGCATCATCGACAACCCGGGCTACCTGAGCCGCTTCCAGCTCGACGATTTCAAGCTTCAGAGGATTCTCCTCAATATCGGCGATTGTGGCGGTAAGACCCGCGCCTTCCGTCAGGGTCAGAAGCCCGTTGTCCTGAAGCAGAAGAAGGGCTCTCGCCTCATTGGTCGTATCGTTGGGAACCGCGATCTCATCCCCTTCTGCAATGTCGTCCAGGCTGTCCTTGGTTCCGGGATAGATGCCGAAGGGCTCGTAGTGAATTCCGCCGGCATTGACCAGATGAGTTCCTTTCTCTTCATTGAAGCTGTCCAGATAGGGAATATGCTGGAAATAGTTTGCGTCAAATTCTCCGCTCTCCACCACCTCGTTCGGAAGTACATAGTCTTCAAACACCGTCACGTCAAGCTTGTAACCCTGTTCTTCAAGAATCGGCTCTGCCTTCTCCAGAATCTCTGCATGAGGTGTCGCGGAAGCGGCGACCTTAATCACATTGTCATCCTTGGCGCATACGCCCGACGCCGCCAGTCCGAGTACGACTGTTCCGGCCAGAACAGCTGTCAATGTTTTTTTCATTGTGAATCTCCTCCTTTGTGTAAATAACTGAAACTGTGTGTAAAGCAACATGTATGTGAGATAACTGCCCATGGGCCGTTTCTCCGATAACACTGCGGCAAGATACGGATAACAGACTGCTTATGCAGATATACAGGATCAATTCTCACTGACTGCGGCGCGGCAGATGAGGATTCAGACCGGCAGGATGCATGTGCAGCTGATAAACGTGCCTGACTACAGCGCTGTTGCCTGCTGTACCTGTAACTGTCCAGTCAAGCTGAACCGTTACCTATACCTTCCTTTTGTCCAGGTGGTTGGCCAGAAATGTCCCGATGTTCTGAAACAGCTGAACCAGAAGGACCAGAAGGACTACAGTGATGATCATGACATCGGACTGATACCGGTAATATCCATATTGAATGGCGATATTGCCAAGTCCGCCGCCTCCCACCGTTCCCGCCATGGCGGAATAACCGAGGATGGTTCCGACGGCAAGCGTCGCTCCGGCAATCAGGGAGGTTCTGGCTTCCACCAGCAGAACCCTGAATACAATGCGCCAGTTTCCCGCCCCCATCGACCTGGCGGCCTCCACAACCCCCGGATCAACCTCCTTAAGGGAATTTTCGACCATTCTCCCGATGAAAGGAATCGCGGCAATCGTCAGCGGGACAATCGTAGCCGTAGTGCCATAGCTTTTCCCCACGAGAAACCTGGTCAGCGGGATCAGAACGATCAGCAGGATCAGGAAGGGAATACTTCGGAAAATATTAACGATCACATCCAGAATTTTATAAATCAAGACATTCGGCTTCAGCCCGCTCTTGTCCGTCATGCACAGACAGATTCCCAGCGGAAGACCAAACAGATATCCAAACGCGGTGGAGACCAGTGTCATATATACGGTCTCCCAGACACCGTTGATGATCATAGATACAATTTTCTCTGACAGCATCCTATTCGCCCTCCCCGACGCTCAGTCCATGTTCGATGAGATATTCCTTCATCAAAGGCGCTTTCTGGCTTCCTTTCATAAACTGGAGAATCATCTCTCCCTTCGCCACACCTCCGACATTGCGGGTATCCGCCTTGAGAATGTTCACCGGCTCGTGGAAGGTCAGGACCATATTGGAAATCACAGGTTCGAACGAAGAATTCTCAGAAAAGACAATACGGATTTTTTCTCCGCTGGTGATCTCAGACTGCGGGCCTGTTCTCTTATCATCCTCATCTGTTCCGCGGTCGGAAAGGATCAGTTCCCTTGCCACATCAGATTTCGGATTGGTGAAAATATCGGTCACCAGTCCCTGCTCCCGGAGAACCCCTTCCTTCAGAATCGCCACATGCCGGCAGATTTCCCTCACCACAGACATCTGATGGGTGATAATCACAATGGTAATCCCGAACTTCTGGTTGATCTCCCGGAGAAGCTGAAGAATGGAGGATGTCGTCTGGGGATCGAGCGCGCTTGTCGCTTCATCGCAGAGCAGGATGCGGGGATCCGAAGCCAGCGCTCTCGCGATTGCCACTCTCTGCTTCTGACCACCGGAAAGCTGGGCGGGAAACGCGCTCAGCTTGTCCGCCAGGCCTACCAGCTCCAGCAGCTCCTTTGCCCTCTCATGAGCCTGTGCCTTCTTCTGTCTCTTGATATATAAAGGAAAGCATACATTTTCCAGCACATTTTTCTGCATCAGAAGATTAAAGTGCTGGAAGATCATCCCGATCTTTTCCCGCTGATTCCGGAGCTCTTTCGGTGAAAAAGACTTCAGGGATTTCCCGTCGATGAGAACCTCGCCCTCTGACGGAACCTCCAGAAAATTGATGCAGCGGACCAATGTGCTCTTTCCCGCGCCGGACATCCCGATAATCCCGAAAATATCCCCTTCCTCTACCTGAATATTGATGTTTTTGAGCGCCTCCACAGATCCGTCTTTGGTCGTGAAGGTTTTGCTCACGTTCCGAATCTCAATTTTTGACATAGTATTCCTCTCATCTGCCAGAGCAGGTTTATCTCTGACCTGGAACCGTTTAAGATGCCGGTTCCGTAAACCGCGCTCTGCGGCTTCAGACAGCACCCGGCTCATCCGAAAACGCAGATACGGGATCAGGCAGCAATTACCGGATCATCCGGCCGGCTGCCAATTTCCTGCAAATTCCGGATTGTATTGGTCAAAACCATATGTTAGTATATATACGTTTATGAATCTGCATCTGTCCGTTCTGTCCGGACAGCGGCAAAGTTTTTCAGCAATCATAAATACAATGACCAGATTTTAATGGAGATATTTTCATGCGTACAGCTATTATGACCGATACCAACAGCGGTATCACCATCAAAGAAGGTCGGGAAATGGGTATTTTCGTCCTCCCAATGCCCGTGATTGTCGATGAAAAAGACTATCTCGAGTGTGTTGACATCTCTCATTCACAGCTCTACACCATGATCGTGGACGGCAAAGAGGTTTCCACCTCCCAGCCCTCGCCGGGAAGCCTTCTCGATATGTGGAATTCGATTCTTGAGAATGGATATGATGAGCTTGTCTATATCCCCATGTCCAGCGGCCTCAGCAGCACCTGTTCCACCGCTTCCGCCCTGGCAGAGGACTTTGGCGGAAAAGTCCATGTCGCAGATAACCACCGTATTTCCGTTACGCTGAGGGATTCCATCCTTGACGCGCAGCAAATGGCTCAGGAAGGGGTTACCGGCGCAGCCATCAAAGAATATCTGGAAAAAGAGGGTGGGCGTTCCAGCATCTATATTGCCGTAAATTCCCTTGATCTTCTCCGGAAAAGCGGCCGGGTAACCGCCTCTGCCGCAGCGATTGCCACTGTCATGCACATCAAACCCATCCTGACGATCCAGGGAGGGAAGCTTGACTCCTTTTCAAAGGCCAGGGGAATGAAGCACTGTGAGGCACGTATCCTGGAAGCCGTCGCAGACGATATCCGGATCCGTTTCCCGGATATTCCCGTCTCACAGCTCAGCATCGGAGCCGCGGGAACCTTCCGGAACCAGGAGGATGAGCTTGGCTGGTTCAATGCCGTGAAAAAAGCCTTTCCCTCTCATCCCACCTTCTACAACAAATTATCCTGCAGCATTGCCTGCCATGTCGGTGTCGATGCCATCGGGATCGGGATCAGCGTCATCCGAAAGCCAGCCCTGTAAACAGCTCCGTCCGATATCTTCCGCAGGAAGCATAAACACCCAGGACGTAAGCACAAACCATAGGAAGCCGTGAGACAACCTGCTGCAGGATGCCTCACGGCTTTTTCATTATTGAGCATTATGAAAATGCCTTCCTGCCCATGTCCGGGCATCTGCCCTATGCGCACAGATCCTGAGTATGGCATCTGTGCCCTCATGGCTCACTACTTCTTTTATTCTTCGTCTTCTTCCTCAGGATCTTCTTCCATTTCTGCCTGCTCCAGCCTCTTTTCCTCCCTTTTCTGTCTGGAAGCCTTTTTCCTCGCCTGCGCCCGCTTTTCCTCCAGCCTTCTGAGCTTCTCCCTCTTCCGCCGGCCGGTACTGATAAACATGATGATCACCAGGATAATAATCATCGGCGTCGCGATAAAGGGGGCAATATAGGCCGGTTCAATCTGGAGTGCATCCGCAACCACCATGGCAGGACCATTGATATTGTCAATCCGGTGGGCCCGGACCAGAAGCCGGTGCGTATTGATACCATAAGGTGTACAGGTCACCAGGGTAAAGTAATCCTTTCCCTCCTTAATCTGCAGATCAGACAGATTTGTGGGCTCAACGATCCTCACCTGATCCACTTCATACGTCACGGTATAGTTCAGGACCGTCATGGTGAAGATGTCTGTCTCAACCAGCTTGTCCAGATCCGTAAAAAGTCTGGCGGAGGGAAGTCCCCTGTGCCCGGAAACCACACAGTGAGCGCTTTCACCGCCTACCGGAAGGCTGGAACCCTCGATATGGCCGATCGCCACCTGCAGAACGTCGTCTCCGATCCCGTGATACACCGGAAGCTTGATATTGATTTTGGGAATGCTCAGATATCCCATAATCCCGCTGCCGTCCACATCCAGCTCTTTTTCGTACTTTTTCAGCTGCTCAGGCGACATCGTCCAGTGAATGCCTTCTTCCGCAAGCTCTGCGTTATATTCCAGCGCGGAATCAATAATTTTCTGATATTCTGCCTCGTCCATATCGGAAACGGCTTCAACGTAGGAGGCTACAGCCCGCGCCTGATGAAAAGAATTCCACCAGTCCGCGAAGGTAGGGTAAGCGATCAGACCCAGTCCGACAGCCACAATGCAAAGCAATACCACAGTGGACCAATTTCGGGCGAACCAGGATTTCTTTTTATGGGAAGCTTTTTTCCCTTGTCTGATTGGTTGCTTGACGTTAACTTTTGCCATCTGGTCATGCCTCTTTTCTGATAATCTACGGAAGAGCATACCATGATTTGCCTTTTTTTTCAACAGATACGGGAGATTTCCGTTGTGATGACTCCGGAAGGGCTGCTATTCACAACCCGGCAGAGCTGCAGTTCACAGCTTCCCGATATCAGGATTTCTTCTGATCCAGGCGGCTGTAGGGATCCGTCATCCGCGCGGCTTCATAGATCAGCGCATTTATGACGGCAACCGCGGCTGAGGTTCCTCCCTTCCTTCCCCTTCCCACGATATAAGGAATATGATATGTACGGCAGCAGCGGAGGATTTCTTCTTTTGCTTCCGTGACATTGACAAAGCCTACAGGGATCCCGATGACCAGGGATGGCGTATAGCCCTGCCTGATCTGTTCCGCCAGCTCCACGAGTGCCGTAGGCGCGTTTCCGATGACAAAAACCGCTTCCGGCAGAAGACCGGCTGCCTTCCTGACGGCGAAAGCCGCCCTGGTTTTTCCGGTTTCCCTGGCCTGATTTTCCACCTCCGGGTCGGTCATGTAGCAGTAAACACCGGCTCCAAGCTTTTTCAGTCCGCTCTGGCTGATCCCGGCCCGGGCCATATTGGTATCTGTACATACAGGCCTTCCCTGCTGCAAGGCCTTCACTCCTTCAGAGACTGCCTGTGGGGAAAAGACCAGATTCTGTGCATAATCAAAATCCGCTGTCGCGTGAATCACTCTCTTCAACACCATCATCTCATCCGGAGGGAGAACCGTTTTTCTGAGATTCAGTTCTTTTTCAATGATCTGTAAGCTTGCAGCTTCAATCCCGGCCGGATGAGTCAGCCATATCCGCTCTTCTCTTTCTTTTTTCTCCATTTTTTCCTCTCAGGACCGGTCCATCGCTGTTTTCCGGATCATTTCCATATCCAAAGCCTGGCGGACCGCGTCCGCCAGCAGATCCAGCTGACGTTCCTGCCAGGCTTCATGGTCGAAGGTATCTTCCTGAAGGGCCGGCATTCCCTTCCTTTCCAGCAGCCATCCGGCCAGGCGGTTCACCACGGTTCCTGAATCAAAAAGCCCATGCAGGTATGTTCCATACACTGTGCCTTCCGTCGTCCCTTCCTCCCGGTTTTCCCCGGGAAGGGCAAACGGGGTTCCCCGGTGTCTTGTCGTCTGTCCCATATGAATCTCGTACCCCTGTGCGCTGCATCCTGCAAAGGGTTCCGGGAGAAGCAAGGCATTCACACGGGCAAGTCTTTTTTCCCGGGTAAAGACGGTTTCGCATCCCAAAAGACCCATGCCTTTAAGCTCTCCGCCGTTCTCCACTCCTTCCGGATCGGAAATTCTTTCCCCAAGCATCTGATAACCGCCGCAGATTCCCATGACAGGTGTACCGCCCGCAGCTTTTCGGCAGACAGCCTCCTCCAGTCCGGTTTCCCGCAGCCAGATCAGATCCTTCATCGTATTTTTTGTTCCCGGCAATATGATCAGGTCCGGGTCTTTGAGCTCCCTTGCATGCTTCACCGGCCGCACATCAAGGGCGCTGTGCCGGGAAAGCGGCGCGAAATCCGTCTCATTGGAGATTCTGGGAAGACGGATCAGCGCGATGTCAATCGGTTTTGACGCCCTTCGATCCCTCCTCTGGGTCAGAGAATCCTCCTCGTCGATATCCACATCCAGGTAAGGGATCACGCCGATGACCGGAATCCCGGTTTTCTCCTTCAGCATGGCCAGTCCTGGCTCAAGAATTGCGGCGTCTCCCCGGAATTTATTGATGATCAATCCTTTGATCCTCTGCCGGTCCCGGGGCAGCAGAGCAACCGTCCCATACAGCTGCGCAAAAACCCCGCCTCTGTCAATGTCTCCGACCAGCAGCACCGGAGCGTCCACCATCCGGGCCAGTCCCATGTTTACGATATCTCCTTCCATGAGATTGATCTCCGCAGGGCTGCCCGCGCCTTCGATGACAATAACGTCATATTTTTCTTCCAGCCGGCGGTAAGCTGCCATAATTTCGGGAATCAGGCTCTTTTTCATTCGGAAATAGTCAGCTGCCCGGTAATGTCCCCATGCTTTCCCGTTGACAATCAGCTGGCTTTGCGTATCTCCGGACGGCTTTAACAAAACCGGGTTCATATCCGCGTCCGGAAGGAGTCCCGCGGCCTGCGCCTGCACCGCCTGTGCTCTTCCCATCTCCCGTCCGTCCGGTGTCACGCAGCTGTTCAGGGACATGTTCTGGCTCTTGCACGGAGCCACACACAAGCCGTCCTGATGAAGGATCCGGCACAAAGCCGCCGCAACCAGGCTTTTTCCCGCTCCGGACATGGTCCCCTGAATCATGATGTTTCCCACCGGTGTACCTCCTTCATCGCCTGAATCAGCCTGCGGTTTTCCGCAGGCCGGCGGACCGCGGCCCGGTACCACCCCTGACCCAGGCCGGAAAACCCGCTGCAGTCCCGGATCTCAATTCCCTGCCGGGCAAGACCCTCAGTCAGTCCTCTTACCGGGTCATAAAACAGCAGATAATTGGCTTCCCCGGAAATCACGCGGCAGCCAAGGGTCTTAAGCTCCCGGATCAGCTTTTCCCTTTCTGCCCGGATCAGGCGGCGCAGCCGCTTAGCATACCGCAGATCCCCGGCTGCGCCCTCTCCCGCCGCCTGGGCAGGAAGAGATACCGGCCAGGGCTGTCCTGCCGCCTTCATCCTCCCAAGCAGCTCCACATCCGCCGAAGCGCACCAGCCAAGCCTCAGACCCGCCATCCCGTGAAATTTCGTGAATCCCCGCAGAACGACCACCGGGTAATCACAAAGGCTCCCCAGCATCGTATGCTTTTCCGGCTCATCCAGGAAATCAGCAAAGCATTCGTCGACAAGCAGCAGGATATTTTTTCTGCGGCATTCCTCCGCAATTCTTTTGAGCAGCTCCGGCCTGGTGGTCAGGCCTGTAGGATTGTTCGGCTCACAAAGAACCAGAAGCTCCAGATCCTCCGAAATCTGATCCGGCAGATCCTCCCCGACTCTGAAATCCGACTTTTCGCTCAGCGGATATTCCCTGACCACGGCTCCGGCTCTTTCCAGGGAGCGGCGGTATTCTCCGTATGCCGGAGCCATAATCATGGCCGCTGCCGGGCGGACAGCCAGTGCCAGGCGGTCAATCAGATCCCCCGCCCCGTTCCCGCAAAGGATCCATTCCTTCTTTATTCCATAAATCTCAGCCAGCTTCTCCCTGAGACTGTCACATCCCGGGTCCGGGTATCTTCCGGCCTGACCCAGGCTGCGGGCCGCAGCCCTTTTCGCCCTCCGGCTCATGCCCAGAGGACTGACACTGGCAGAGAAATCCAGAGGTTCTCTCCCGTATCGATCCATGAAGCTTTTCCAGTCCCCGCCATGCTCTGCCAGGGAACGGTTTTCCGGCTTTACCGGAGCGTCCAAAGCCATATCATCCCTCCGCGTACCACACACAACGCAGTCAGTCCCAATACGCTTGCCAGAACCGTCAGATGGCAGGCTCTGGGAATATCCTCAGCCCGGGCCTCCCTGCCCGGCATACCCAGAACAGGATGCATATGGGCAGCCCCTCCATAAAAGACCATTCCCCCCAGACAGATTCCGAGCGCGCCAGCCATCGCCGCCTCCGTCTGGGCGGAATTCGGACTGTCATGCTTTCTCCGGTCTCTTTTCCAGACCTCCAAAGCCCTGTGAGGATTCTCCCCGCCCATAAACGCGGCAGCCACAATCAGCAGGGCGGCTGTTCTGGAGGGCAGGAAATTCGCCAGGTCATCCACTCTGGCAGCAGCCCGTCCGAAATACAGATACCGCTGATTCCGGTATCCGATCATGCTGTCCATGGTATTCACCGCTTTATAGCAAAGAGCCAGAGGAGCTCCTCCCAGCATCAGGAAGCATAGCGGAGCAAACACCCCGTCAGTGAAGTTTTCTGCCACCGACTCCACTGCAGCCCGGGCCACCTCCTGCGCGGTAAGATTCTCTGTATCTCTCCCCACTATCCTTGCGACAGCGCTCCTCGCATCGGTCAGCGTCCCCGTCTGCAGCTTCCGGAAAACATTCTCTCCTTCACTGATCAGTCCGCGCAAAGCCAGGCATTGCCAGCCCCACATCAGGGCAATGGCAGTCCGAAGCAGCGGATGGATCCGGCCGGCAAGCAAAAGCGTCCCCAACGCCCCGAGCCAGGTTCCCCCCGTCATGAGCGCGGCAAGACAGATTCCTGCTGCCTTCTCCCCTGCATCGGTCCTGGGAAAAATCCCGCGCAGCAAAGGCTCCAGGAAAGTGATGACTCGTCCCATAAGGACAACAGGATGGGGAAATTCCGCAGGATCCCCGATAAAGGCATCCAGCCCGAAAGCGGCCAGAGCGAGTGCGATGGTCTTCATCTGCCGCTTCCTCCGTCTGTTCTGCAGGCTCCCCCTGCTTCCGGCACATCCCGTATTCCGCTTCCGTCCGCCGGGAGAGTTCCTTTGAGCACCTGTGCTATTCCGCAGCACACTCTCACCACGGTTTGGGCCCTTTGTGCGAGCAGACAAGCCAGTTTTCCTGCCCTCTCCCTGAAAAGACGTTCCCCTGGATCCGCCGGAACGATGCCGCCTCCCACCTCCTGTGCAATCACCACAGGATGGGCTGACAGCATCAAGGCCAGCTCCTCCAGATCCTCATGCTCTGCCGCCATCTTCTGCACATCCCATACGGCCGATCTCTCAAAGCACTCTTCGTCCCATCCCATCCAGGAGCAGACCCATTCCTTCTTTCCCGAAAACGCCGGTCCGGTCACAAAAACCATCCATTTCCTCCCATTCTGCCGATCTCCTCAGACAGCACCATCGCAGCCAGCATCCACAGCTCCGACATCTGCACAAACCATCCGGCCAGATCTCCGGAAATTCCGCCAAAGCCGGGAACCAGACAATACCGGTACCAGACGAAGACCAGCACCGCAGCACTCACCATCAACAGCTCTCCCGAAAGAACCATAGCAAGAGCCGAGGCGGCTGCCGCCGTTAAGCAGATTCCCAGAACCATTTTCTTCTCCGCGCTCTCCGCAAACATTCTCACCAGTCCGCTTCCCCTGGCAACGGGAAAAGAAGCGACAGCGATTGCTGACAGGCTCCTGCTGAGCACATATCCCCCAAGCACAGGGGCCGCCCGGTATTCCTCCAGGACCGTCCAGAAGACAAATTCCTCGAGAAGCATCGCCGCCATTTTCCATGCGGCAAAGGATCCGATATGAGGATCGTTCAGAATTTCTCTCTTTTTCTCCGGACTTCCATGACTGGCCAGCGCGTCCCAGGTATCGCAGCATCCGTCCAGATGAATCCCGCCCGTGACAAAGAGCGGGATCAGACACAGGCCAAGGGCACGCAGCATCGGCGGCGCCTGTATCCATCCGCATCCAAAGACCCAGACCCCGCTCAGGCACCCGATCACCACGCCCACCAAGGGAAACGCGGCAAGCATCCCCTTCAAGGCGGAACGATCCCAGTCAGGCTGAGGAACAGGAATCACGGAAAACATGGAAAACGCAGCAAAAACAGACTGAAGCACCTTCATCACGCACACTCCTTGCAGCCCGGCCAGGGCTGTAACGCTGCCTGGCTGATCTTTTCAGTTCCCGGGAGCTTTTTTCAGCCAGTTTACCAGCCCGCAGACCACCTCCGCAACCTGATCCGCTTCCCTTGCCATCTCCCGGTTCAGCATTGCCAGCTCCTTCATATATTCCAGTGTCAAAGCGCTGTAAGCGAATCCGGAGGAGAACACCTCGTTGGTCACGATGGTCAGATGCAAAGCATTCTGCTTCAGGTGTCGTACGGCTTCCCTTACAGCCTGTACGCCTCCTCCGTCCTCCCTGAATTTCTCGTTTGCCAGCAGATTTCCCATGCACTCCAGAAGGACGTTGCTGCCGGCAGGAAGGGAAAGCTCCGCGCCATGGCAATAGCACTCGATGGTCTCAAAGCCTTTCCCGGATCTCATCTGCTGATGCCTGGCGATCCGGCGCCGGCTCTCCTCACCCCATGGCTCCATTGTCGCAATATAGATCCGCTTTCCCTCCAGCAGGCAGACCAGCTGCTCCGCAAAAGCGCTCTTGCCGCTGGCAGAGCCTCCGTAGACCAAGGTAAACATCCCTGTCACCGTACCCTTTCAGGCAGCACAGTTACTGCCATTTGTGATAAGCCTCGATTCCCAGATGCTCAAAGGTATGACCGCTGTGGTAGACGCTCAGCGCAAGATCCAGAAACGCCAGACCTGCCAGGGCACCCGTCCCTTCTCCCAGCCGTAACCCGGCCTTCAGCGGTGCCTCCAGCTCCAGCTCCTTCAGGAGTCTGGCCGCGGCAGGCTCGGCAGACTGATGGCTGCCCAGAAGGGCAAAACGGCAGCCGGGACAAAGCCTTACCGCGCACAGGGCAGCCGCCGCCGTAATCAGTCCGTCCAGCAGGACAGGAACCCGGTAATAAGCGCCGCCCAGACAGATCCCGCAAAGCCCTGCCAGATCCAGCCCTCCGACCTTTGCCAGCACATCCACCGGGTCGGAAGCATCCGGCCGGTTCACGCGGATTCCCTCTTCGATCGCCTTTATTTTCCTGATCAGACCCTCGCTGGAAAGACCGGCTCCCGGCCCTGCCAATGCAGACGGAGCTTCGCCCAGCAGTACGCTTGCCACCGCGGCAGAGGTAGTCGTATTGCCGATCCCCATCTCCCCGGCCAGCACAATGGATACCTTTGCCTTCTTTCTTTCCCTGACCAGCCCGATCCCCGTCAGAATCGCCTGAAGGCAGGCCTGGCGGCTCATTGCCGCCCGGAGGGTAAAATCAGCTGTTCCTTCCTGTACACTTCTGTCAGCTACTCCCGTCAGCGGTGGATGAGCCTCCATTCCGATATCCACGGGAATCACCCTGCAGCTGACCGCCCGTGCCATATGGCAGGCTGTACTGGTTCCCTGACCAAGCGCGGCCGCCACAGCCCGCGTCACACCAGCGTCCGACTGACTGACTCCCTGCGCCGTTACGCCGTTGTCTGCGCACAATACAAGGAGCTCTCTGCGGCTCAGCTCTACCTGAGGGGTTCCCTGGATACCGGCGATACGGATTACTGCCCTTTCCAGCATCCCCAGGCTTCCCAGCGGCTTGGCCAGGCTGTCCCACCTGCAGGCAGCTTTTTTCATCGCCTCCTCATCCGCCGGCTTCATATCATCAATGAATTTCTCCAGTCTCAACCTTTCCTGGACCATCTGTCCGCCCATCCTCCTGCCGCTTCGACAAAGCGCTTTGCCAAAGGCAGTTCCCCGTCCAGATACAGATGGGGAAACCCGGCATACAGCCTGTCATTCACAAAACCACACCTCCAGCTGCGTCCATCTTCCTTCACCGACAGCAGATCTGTTCCGGGAGCCGTACTGTCCCAGTAATGGAATTCATGAACCGGGATCCTTTCTCCCTTCTTAAGCAGCATGCTGTCTCCGTCCGCTTCCAGCCAGGAATAGCCAAAGCGGACCAGATGACCGGTTCGAAATCCCTTCCCTGGCAGCACTCCTGTCATCTCCCAGGTCCCGCCCTCTTCATCCTGAAGGGATTGCTGCAGATACAGAAATCCACCACATTCCGCAATCGTGGGCAGCCCCGACCTCACGGCCTCATGAACCGAACGGAGCATCGGGCGGTTCTGCGCCAGCTTACGGGCGTACAATTCGGGATATCCTCCTCCGAGATACAAGCCGTTGGCCGCAGGAATTTCCCTGTCGCGAAGAGGGCTGAAATAAACCAGCTCCGCCCCGCACTCTTCAAGCTTTTCCAGACTTCTATGATAATAAAAGCAAAACGCCTCATCCATAGCCACGGCAATCCGGATCCTGCCGGCTCTCCGGTGGTCAGAAGCACCGGAGAGCTTCTCCCCGTCCTTCGGATATCCACTTTTCCTTGTCTTTTTTATCGGTTCCCCGGAAGGCCTGGCGCCATCTTCCATCCATTCCAGCAGCCAGTCCAGATCCGTTGTTTTCTGCAGCTCATCAGAAACCCGGCGGATCCGCTCCTCAAATGCCCGGACCTCCTGCGCTGTCACAAGCCCCAGATGCCGGCTTTCCAGCTTTGCTTCCTCCATCTCCGGGAGAAAGCCAGCCACCCGGATTCCGGTTTCCTTCTCCAGAAGAGGCTTCAGGTACGCATATAACGACGGACGGCACCGGGTCAGAAATACAGCCCCGATCTGATCCGGCTTGCGGAATTCCCGCATCCCGCGGATCTGGGCAGCCAGGGTCAGACTGCTCCCACCGGGCTTCACGGCCAGCAGCACAGGAAGCTTTTCCCGGACGGCCAGCTCAAAAGCGCTCGCCCTGGTAGTCGTTCCTCTCCCGTCATAATAGCCCATCGCGCCCTCCACCACGGCGACATCTGCCTTTTGCCCGGCCAGCAGACGGTGAGGTCCGTCCTCTCCCTGAAGAAAAGGATCCAGATTATCCCCTGAAGCCCCCAAAGCGCGCCGGTGAAACATGGGATCAATGTAATCCGGCCCGCATTTGAAGCTTTGCACACTATACCCTTTCTGCCGCAGGGCATCCATCAGAGCACACGAAAGGATGGTTTTCCCGGCTCCGCTCTCCATCGCCGTAATCAGAATCCGTTTCATTTCCGTGATGATGTCCTTTCGTAAAGAAGCAAGTCCTTTTCACCATGAAATCAGAAAGACCGGATTATTCGCCAGGAGAAGATGAAGCTCCCCGGCCTGCCGGGTCTTAGAGACCGCAATCTGGCAGATCTGCGGGGTTTTCCTTTGTTTCTGCGCCCATGTAAGCGCCGCATGTACCGTTTCCAGGGCGATGGCGCTGACCACTACTCTCGCTTCGGGTGCAGCAGCCCGGACGGCATCAAGGATTTCCTCCAGCTTTCCTCCGCTTCCTCCGACAAACACGGCATCCGGCACCGGCAGCTCTTTCAGCCGGCATGGTGCCTCCCCCTGCACGATGTGCAGATTCCAGGCGCCGAAATGCTCCCGGTTTTTCCGGATCAGCTCACAGGCTTCCGGCTTTCTTTCCACCGCCCAGGCCTCCCTTGCCCATAATGCCATTTCCACCGCTACGCTTCCTGTCCCTGCGCCGATATCCCAGCATATGTCCTCCTGCTTCAGGGACAGCTTCGACAGAACCGCTGCCCGGATCTCCTGCTTGGTCATCGGGATATCTCCCCGGATCCATTCTTCATCCGGGATGCCCGGTGTCCGGTTCCTGGGAAGCATATCTGCCTCAGCTTCAATCAATAAAACATTCAGGGGGGCAAACGCTTCTTTGGCCATCTCCCGGGCTTTACCCTCACGGATTCTTTCCTCAGGACCGGAAAGAAGCTCGCCGGCTGTCACCCTGCAGTCTCCCAGTCCTGCGTCACTCAGATTCCGGCAGATCTGCGCTGCTTCCTCTCCTCCTCCGGTCAGCATGAAAACCGGCTTTCCTGCCGACAAGGCCTTAAGCAGATCGCATTTCCTGCCATGGGCAGAGAGCAGCGTCCAGTCCTGCCAGGATTTTCCCAGTCTCGCGGCAAAAAGCTGAAGGCTGGAAATTCCGGGAATCACCTCCAGCTGTACCGGCTTCCCGAAACCAGGATCCGGCTCCTTCAAGGCCGCAAGCAGTCCAGCCGCTCCGGAATAAAAGCCCGTATCCCCGCTGAACAGAACGACAGCGCTTGTACAGCCGGAAGCGTTCAGCTTCTCCTTAATCCGTAAAGGATCGACAAGCACACATTTCTCTGCCTGACAATCTGTGGGCAGACCCTCCAGAAGCCTTTGGGAACCGATCACCAGCCCGGCATGCTTTACCGCCTCTATGGCACGAGGCACCATCATTTCTGTTTCTCCCGGTCCCATCCCGGCCAGTGTAATCTTCATGCTTCTCCCTTCACCTTATGGAGAAATACCATTTCTCTTTCCTGCTCTTTTCCGGTAAACACTGCTCTCATGTCCAGAACCATATCCGCAATCCCGGCAGCCTGCTGAAACAGATTTTTTCCCACACACCAGACGTTTCCTTCCTTTACCGCCTTAAACCGGGAAAGAAGCGGGTTCTTTCCGGTCAGATCGTCAATGGTATGAATCTCACCGTCAATGGTGCTGTTGTAAATCAGAATGTCGGCATCCCTGGCAGCTTGATAAAAGCTTTCCATTTCCATGCTCATCAGAGAGCCTGTCGTCCCGTCCTCTTTTTCCTCTTCCAGAAAATACGTTCCTCCCGCCATGCGGACCATTTTCGCGACATAATCGCTTCCGCTTCTCACCTCAGCGTACCCATTCGGACTGAGATAAAAAACCGCAGCTGTTTTTCCCGTGGGCTCTGCCTCCTCCAGGGAGGATAATTCAGAGACCTTCTTTGAAAAAAAATCTTCTGCCTCCTCCTCTTTTCCGGCAAGCAGTCCATACAGCCGGATCCACTCCAGCCTTCCAAGAGGATCCGGCTCGTAGCTGGATCTCTCCACGAGGACCGGAATACCCAATGCTTCGAGACGTTCTCTGGTCTTCGGGCTGTGGTAAATCATCGTGGATTCGATCACGAGATCGGGTTTTTCGGTAAGAATCCGTTCATAATCCGGGGTATTGTATTTTCCCACATAGGTAAGGCTCCCTTCCTCAAGCGCCTCTTTTACCGGCTCGAGGCTCCAGTCTTCGGCCTTGGTACTGGTCATTTTCACCAGATCCAGCGCGTCCAGATTCCGGAAAAAATCCATGGCGGAGGAGGCGGCAAGGTAAATGCTGCCGACCGGCTGTTGAAGCACCACGACGTCTTCTTCCAGACCGGCAGGAGGCTGAGCTCCTTCAGGCAGGAGAAGATAGCGGTCTGTCTCACCGATCGTGATCCAGCATAAACCATCCTCCTCTTTCTCCATCTGAAACTGCGTCGCATAGAGCAGGTTCACCCTGTCTGCCTGGTCATTTTGTTTAGGGAAGCAGGAAGACTCTTCCACAGCCTTCTCCCTGCTGCCATCTGAGGATTGAGCGCTTTGGTCATTTTTCTGAGCGGGATTCTCCTCCTGCCCATTTTCTTCAGAGCCGGGATCCTCTGCGAAATTATCCTCTGCAGAATCCTTTTCCGGAGCAACGGAAAATTCCCCCTCCTGTTGAAGGGAGGAGGAATCAAAATACAGGGTGTATTCTATTTCGTGAGGAACGCTCATTGCCGTCGTATCCGCCAGCACCGAAAGCGGGCAGTCAAATCCGCTTACCGGAATCAGAAACGTGGAATTTCCGTCCTGATTCACCGGATCGAAGCGGGTGCCGTCCACCTTCATGTAATCATAACGTGAACTGCTCCATTCTATGCGGGCAAAAGCCTTCCCGTCCTTTACCGTCAGGCTGGCCGGAGTCGCGACGCCGGCTCTCCCGGAGCCTCCCTCCAGTGAAACCTCGACACGGTAATCCCCGTCTGCCAGTCCCAGGCTTTGTACCGTAACGACCTTCTTTTCCCGGAAAGCCCCGGCAGGCAGGGACGAGGAGCGGAAAACCAGGAGACGGTCATACCACATCTCCTTCCTGCGGCTGTATGCCGCACAGGAAACCGCCTGGTCCAGCGCCTCCACCGGAATCCGGAAAATGCCGTTGCCCTCCGGACTTTTCTCCGGGCTGATCCACTCCGATCCGGAAGCATGAGCCGCTTCCTCACCGGTTCCCATAAACAGATACGCGAAGGAATCGCTCCCCATCCTCAGCTCAGCCTGCATCGTTCCGTTTTCCACAGTCAGCGTACAACCGTCTATCCGGAACATCGAAGAATTGCTGTCAACCGTAATCTCATAGCTTCCTTCCTGCAGATCCTCAGCTTTGACCGGTAAAAGTCCCTCCAGATCCAGCTCGACGCCCGGTGCCATGTCAGAAGCCTCTGCCACCCTGGAGGACGCCTCCTTTTCCCCTGCAGAGGTGTATCCTGCTTCCGTCAGGAGCGCACCAGTCAGTACTGCGGCTGCAAGGCAAAGCGTCAATCGGTTTCTCATCCTTCTCCTCCCATCGTCCATACCTTTCCGTATCATTCCGCCAGACTGTCAATTGCCGCCTGCGCATGCTCCACATAGAGCTTCCGGACCGGCTCCATCTCTCCCAGCCCTTTCAGCACCGGAATCACTTCATAGCCCTCCGCCTCAAATATGCTCTTCCAGGAGTCTTCATCCTCTCCCGCCATATCATTATTGGCGTGGTCTCCGGCAACCACCATCAGCGGTTCAAGCACGACGCGGGTATATTCTCCCTCCTTCACCAACGCAAGAACATCCTCCAGGGCAGGCTCCGCTTCCACTGTGCCGATGTAATAATGCTCATATTCATCGCGGAAGAGCTCCTGGAGCTTTGCGTAAATACCATTGGAATCCGCCTGAGTTCCATGTCCCATAAACACGATCGCCGTACTGCCGTCATTATATTCCGCTGCCGCATCCGTCACCGCCTGCGCCACCCGGGCAAAATCTTCCTCGTCCGAAAGCAGAGGTTCTCCGACAGCAACCCGTTCAAAGGCATCCGAAAACTCCGCCACCTCATCCACCAGATCATGGTATTCATATCCATCCATCAGGTGGGTCGGCTGTACGACCAGCTGCCTTACTCCGTTGTCCGCCGCCCTCTCCAGGGCTTCCTTCACATTGTCAATAATCTCTCCATCTCTGTCCTTTACATGATCGATAATGATCTGGCTGGTAAAGGCACGCCTTATGCTCCAGTCCGCAAACGCCTCCTCCAGCTCCTCTTCGATCGCGCCGATGGTCAGACGGCGGCTGTCATTGTAGCTTGTTCCGAAGCTGACGACCAGCAGCTCCTTCTCCCCGATTCCGTCTTCATTACGGGGATCGTCCAGAGAAGCGTCACCTGTCTCCTGGTTTTCTTCTTCCTGCGCGGCAAATGCGGGGGATGCCCCTTTCATAAATCCTGCCGCCAAAAAAACAGTCACAGCCAAAGCCCATAAACAGATATTTTTCATGTCAGTCTCCTTTTCATGGTTTTTCGTTACGATGTTCAGCCCTGCGCAGCAAGTCGGAAAAGCGCGGAAAGCGCGGATTTCAAATGATGAAAGATAAAGAGCTGAATCGCAGCTGTTTTTCTCCGTCAGTCCTGGATTCAGGCAAGAAAAGCAAAAGAGCGGTTCTCTGACTGACAAAGTCAATCAAAGAACCGTCCCTTAAAATGACTATACCGTATCCTGATTAACCCTGACTGAACTATAGCCGCCAGTCAGTATACCACCATTTTCTCCTCAGGACAAGGTTTCTACAAGGAAAAATCCCTGCGTCTCTTTCCTCTTTTCCTCCGGAAATTCATCAGAAATGCCACTCCCTGCGAATCTCCTTCCCCCGTGAGATCATCCAGAATCTGGTCAAAATTGGTTTCCAGATAAGCTTCATAGGTATGTCTGGCCTCTGTGGACAGTCCGTAGGGAAACCTCAGTCTCGCGCTCACCAGAGCACCCAGAAATCTTCTGTTTTCCTGTCCCAGAGCATAGGGAAACCGATTATCATATTCGGAAAACTGCAGTTTTCTGGACACAAAGCAGTTCCGGTACAGCAGTCCGCTCCCGTGGGTATGGGATTCGATAATCCGGGCAGGGGTATTTTCAACTCCTTCTTCATAAAACTCAGGAAACCAGAGAACCGCTGTTTCCAGTCCTGCGCGGTATTCGACCATCAGCTCCTCCGGAACCTCCATCAGAACATCTCTGAGCCCGGAAATCTCTTCCCCCTCAAAGTCGATTCCGATTCTGCGGATCCGATGGCAGCCGGTAAAAGCGCCGGCTCCAAAATCCATAAGACCGTTCCAGAAATGAAATTCTTCCAGGGCATTGCACTGATACAGGGCGTATTTCCCCATTTTCCTTACGGTAGACGGCAGAGAAAGGGCCGTAATCTTCGAACCGGCAAAGGCATAATCCCCGATCTGCGTTACCGCACGCCCTGCGATCGCAGAAGGTACCTCCACCCTTCCTTCCCGGATCCCGCAGCCGGTGATCCGGAGCCCGCCATCCCGGGTTAATTCATACTCAACCATTTTCCCTGTTTTTTCTCCTGTATAAGTGAAACTTATCGTAACCGAAGTAAACAAATGCGCGTTATTATTCACGGTCTAACCTTCCCCGCGCGTGGCCTTACGGTTAATCCGTAAGTAGTAACAAATGCGTAGTACTATAATGATATCTCCATTCCAAAGGCATAGCCTGAAATCACGAATTGTGCTATACTGTTTTCAGTTAAGAAACGGAGGATGAACGCCATGAAAAACGCCATTTTCCGGGAAAAGGAGCAGCGTCTGGAGCTCGAGGAGCTGGCGGGAGATATTCTTTCCCATTCCCGCAACGAGCTCTACCTGTCCCTGCGTTTCTGCGACAGGGCACTTTCCCGTCTGAGGTTTGCTCCCCATGCGGAGCTGTCTCCTGCCGGAACCGACGGGCTGTTCCTGTTCTACCGGACCGATGAGCTGATCCGTCTTTTTTACGCGGATCCCCGGTACGTCAACCGGGTCTATCTGCATCTGATCATGCATTGCCTCTTTGAACATCTCTTCACGGATCCACCGTCCGGTGTTGACCCGGCCATCTGGAAGAGAAAATGGAACCTGGCTTGCGATATCACGTCGGAGTTTCTGCTGGACGGTTTATATCTTCCCTGCCTTCACCACAGAAAAAGCGCCCTGCGCTTAAGTTTCTTCCAGGAGCTGACAAAAACCGGCATGATCGTCACTGCCCAGAATGTCTTTGGCCGGCTTTCCGATCCTGAGGCAGATCCGGAAAGCTTTTCGGCACTGGAGAGGGAGTTTCATGCCGACGATCACCGACTGTGGTATACCCCCTCCTCTGCGCGGCAGCAGACGCGGACACTCTGGAAGGATATCCGGGAAAGGATGCAGACCGAACTGGAAACCTTCTCCAAAGAAGCCGCGTCCCTCGCCCCGGCCTTAAGCACACAGATCCGGACAGCAAACCGGAGGCGCTACGATTACCGCAGGTTTCTCCGGCGGTTCTGCGTCCTCCGGGAGGAAATGCAGGTCGACCCGGATTCCTTCGATTACATCTACTACCATTATGGTCTGGAGCACTATCACAATATGCCTCTTATTGAACCTTTGGAAACGAAGGAGGTCTATCGGATCGAGGAATTCGTCCTGGTCATCGACACATCCATGTCCTGTGACGGAAGACTGGTCAATCGTTTCCTGGAAGAGACCTGGGCTGTTCTTTCGGAATCGGAAACCTACTCCCGCAGGTTTCATATCCGGATCCTTCAATGTGATGAAAAAGTCCGGCAGGATACCCTGATCACCAGTCAGGAGGAACTGCGCTCCTATCAGAAAGCCTTTACCGTCACCGGCAGAGGCGGAACGGACTTCCGCCCGGCCTTCGCCTATGTCAACAGTCTTGCCGCAAAAGGAGTCTTCCATCATCTGCGCGGACTGTTGTATTTCACCGACGGGTATGGGATCTACCCTGTAAAGCGTCCTCGTTACGACACAGCCTTTATCTTCCTGAAGGAGGACTACCGGGACACGGACGTCCCGCCCTGGGCCATCAAGCTGATCCTGGATCCGGCCAATCCATCCCTTTGAAGGATGCGGTTTGGGCCCTATCCATCTCATCCCCTTGAAGGAGAGTACTTTATGAATATCAGACAATCCAAAAACCAGATTATCGATTCCATTGAAGCCTACCTGCTGAAGGATTCCCATGGGGAATATGTCATCCCCGTGGTTCATCAGCGCCCCATCCTTCTCCTGGGTGCCCCCGGCATCGGAAAGACGCAGATCATGGAGCAGATCGCCGCCAGATGCAGGATCGGCCTGGTTTCCTATACCATCACTCACCACACCCGACAGAGCGCGATCGGCCTTCCGTTTCTTTCCACTGAAGAATTCGGCGGAATGCAATACACCGTGACGGTATATACGATGAGCGAGATTGTCGCATCCATCTATCACAAAATGGAGCAGACCGGGCTGAAGGAGGGTATCCTTTTTATCGACGAGATCAACTGCGTCTCGGAGACCCTGGCGCCGGCCATGCTTCAGTTTCTGCAATATAAATCCTTCGGCAGCCATCAGATTCCGGAGGGCTGGATCATTATCGCCGCGGGAAATCCCCCGGAATACAACCGTTCAGTAAGGGATTTCGATGTCGTCACCCTTGACCGGGTCAAAAAAATCGACGTAGAGCCCGATTTCACCGTATGGAAGGAATACGCGTGGGAGGTCGGAATCCATCCCTCCATCCTGTCCTATCTGGAGCTGAAGCCTGCCAGCTTTTACAAAATGGAGACGACCGTGGACGGGAAATTTTTTGCCACCCCAAGAGGATGGGAAGATCTTTCACGAATGCTCCTGGTTTATGAACGTCTGGAAAAGAAGTTCAGCCGGGATGTCGTCATCCAGTATATTCAGCATCCGGATATCGCGAAGGATTACGCGAACTACCTGGAGCTGTATGATAAATATCAGGAAGGATATCAGATCAACGCCATTTTCCATGGGGAAATCCCCGATATCCTCCTCAAAAAAGCGGCTCATGCCCCTTTTGATGAACGCATGAGTCTTGTCGGGCTTCTCATCGCGCGCTGCAGCAATGCCTTCCGCAGCTTTGCCGCTTTGCAGGATTACCTCAACGAGCTCTACCCTGTTCTTACCTCTCTCAGGGAAATCCTGCCGGAGAAATCTTCCGCTGATGCAGTCAGGTGCCTTGGAAGCGCTCTTGCCTCTTTTGAGAATCAGACAAGCCGGCTCAGACAGGCCGGGCTTCTCATTGCGAGGGAGGTTGCCGCCCGGCAGAAAACCGGGGATTTTCTGGAAGGCCTTCTCCCCCTTTGCAAAGGAACCGGCACAGACCCTGACGGTTCGGAAATCTTTTCCCTTATCCGCAGCCAGTACAGACAGGAAAAGGATGCCTATGACCAGGCTTACGACGATGCCGGCCAGGCCCTGGAATACGCCTTCGATTTCCTCGAATCGGCATTCGGCTCCGGACAGGAGATCATCATGTTCATCACTCAGCTGAATTCCAACCGTCTGTGTCTTACCTTCCTGGAGCAGTATGACTGCAAACGATATGATCAGTATAATCAGAATCTGCTGTTTGAGGATCAGGCCAGGGAAATCCGGAACCGGATCCGTCAGTCCGGAGCCATCCTTCCCCTGTGACGCAGGCTGTCAAACCCATGCTGCCGAAGCGCCTCATAGAGAATGATGGCAACACTGTTTGCCAGATTCAAGGACCGGATGTCCTGTGCCATGGGAATCCGGATACAATCCTCATAATGATCGTAAAGAATCTCCTCCGGTATCCCGGCGCTTTCCTTGCCAAACATGATATAGCACCCATCCTCATAGGAAACGTCGGTGTATATCCGGGGAGCTTTCGTCGAAGCGTAATAAATCCGGGCTCCCGGGTGTTTCCGGAGGAAATCCGGATAGTCCAGATACCTCGTGACATCCAGTCTGTCCCAGTAATCCATCCCTGCTCTCCTGAGTTCTTTTTCGGACAGCTTAAACCCAAGAGGATCAATCAGGTGCAGACTGGCCTGCGCGGCCAGGCAGGAGCGCCCGATGTTTCCCGTGTTTGACGGGATCTCCGGCTCAAGGAGTACAATATGAAAATGAGCCATAAAGCTCTCCTCCTTTCCTTTCGTCGTATGAACCGGCTCTCCATCTCCCCTCAGTCTGAAGCACTGCTTTTTCCCGGCGAGGCAGTTATCCGGCATTCAGGATCATCCGGCTCAGGGCGGTCAAGGTACCGGGTAATGCTGCCGCTTCTCAGGATTCTGCCTCGTCCCGGTACGACACTGCCGATCACCTCTGCTTCCCATCCTTCCTGCCGCACGGCGTCAGCCAGGCTGAAGGGTTCCCTTGCCCCTGCCAGATATGTCCCTTGTGACCAGAGCTTATAGGGATCCAGGTTCAGCGCTTCACAGATTTCGATCGTCTCCTGACAGACCGGAACCTTCCTCAGATCTGCGGCAAACCCGGTGCCGGAAACCTCAGACATGACCCAGACAGCAGTAAGAAAGCCTCCGCTGCCCATTTGCATGAGAGCGGAAGCTTCCTTTTCGTACTTTTTCATCAGCGAAGACGGGATCATTCTCTCCCGGATCCGTTTAGCGGTCCGTTCCGCAAACCAGTCGGAGAACCGGCTCCTGAGCGCATCACGAGCCTCTTCAAGCAGTATGCCGGTACCGGAAAGCCCGATTTCCCCGATGACCACCAGACCGTCTCCAGGGGACAACGCTCCCCTGACTTTTCCCGCCAGTCCTTCCCTTACTGCACTTTCCGGCTTCATCCTTCAGCGCAGAACCAGGGAGAGAACGGTAGGCACCACCATGGCTACAACCAGGATCAGTGCGATGATTGCCGTTATTTTTTTTCTGTTTTTTGGATCGTAAAATCCGCCAGCCATATTGCCTCCTGTCTGTTCATGCAAGCTCAGCCGCGAGAGTTTCCTTCGGGGTCAGCCCTACAAAACGCTTTGCTTCCTGGCCGCCCTTGAAAACAATCAGGGTCGGAATGCTCATTACATTGTATTTTCCTGCCAGCTCCGGCTGGTCATCGACATCCACCTTGCCGACCTTGTACCCCTCTTCCCCCAGCTGGGAGATCACCGGTCCCTGGCGTTTGCACGGTCCGCACCAGGTTGCCCAGAAATCGACCAGAACCGGCTTATCGGAATTCAAGACCTCAGCTTCAAAATTGCTGTTCGTAAGCGTAAGCTCCATCATTCATCCCTCCAAAGCGCAATTTTGCAATAGTAAAAATCATACGCCGAAATCACGGCAAAACCTGAACGGAAGGCTCGCTCACCCGTCAGATTTTACCGTGACTGCGTTACGATACAGTCTGCCGCAGATCTGCCGCATCCTTTATCATCATTTCCTCAGCCGCGGCCGCGGACATATTTTGAAGCCGCCAGGCCGGCTGCAGCACCTTCATGTACAGCTTTCGCCACCTGAAGCAGACCTCCGGTACAATCACCGGCAGCATAAAGCCCGGGAATCGTACTTTCCATGTCTTCATTGACCTTGATATGTCCCTTCTCCGTAAGCTCTGCGCCCATCTGCCGGGCGATATCCGAGCTTCCGGCGGTACCGGCAGCGACAAAGATTCCCGCAGCCTGAACCATGCTTCCATCCGCCAGCCTGAGCCCGGTGACGGTTCCTTCCCCTTCTATGGCTTCCACCTTCTGCTTTACCACCTCGAACGACACATCCGTAAACTCCGGTTCCTTTCCATCGGTAAGGATGGTCACCTTTGAAGCGGTATGGGAAAGAATTTCGGCCTCGTGCAGGGCATAATCACCGTGTCCAAGGATCGCCACCTCTTTTCCGCGGTAGAAAAACGCGTCACAGATGGCACAGTAGCTGACACCCCTGCCTTCAAATTCCTTCAGTCCGGTGATTTTCGGCGCCTTACGGGCGCTCCCTGTCGCAAGAATCACGGAAACCGCTTCAAAATCTCCGGCCGTCGTCTTGATCTCAAAGGTGTCAAAGCCTTCGATTCCCAGAACCTGAGCCTCAAGGATGCGGATTCCCAGTGCCTTTGCCTGGGCTATCCCGTTTTCAAAAAGCTGCTTTCCGGGTATCGCTTCCGGAAGTCCATAATAATTTTCAATTTTTTCCGCTTTTTCCAACGCCCCGATTCCGTTGTTGATCACCAGGGGATCAAGATTTCCTCTCTTTGCATACAAAGCGGCTGAAATTCCCGCAGGACCGGCACCAACGATCACCATCTGCTCCATATTCTGTCCTCCAAAAATCCTGGTTTTATCCCTCCAGCGGATAGCGGTCTGTCAGTTTTTTCACCAGTTCCCGGGCATGATCCTTTTCGTTCTTCAGGAGCACCGAAGTAATGGCTTCAGCAACCACATCCATGTCCTCTTCGTCCAGTCCTCTCGTCGTCACGGCCGGTGTACCAAGACGGACACCGCTGGTGACAAAGGCTGAACGGGGATCATTGGGAATGGTATTTTTATTTGCGGTAATGTTGACCTCATCCAGGAGATTCTGGGCTTCTTTCCCGGAAAGAGGAGTCTCCTTCAGATCCATCAGCATCAGATGATTGTCCGTTCCTCCGGAAACCAGCCGGATTCCGCGGTCCATCAGGCCCTTGGCAAGCGCCTTGGCATTGAGGACAATCTGTTTTCCGTACTGCTGGAATTCAGGCTGAAGAGCCTCCTGGAAGCAGACGGCTTTCGCCGCGATAACATGCATCAGCGGACCGCCCTGTGTTCCGGGAAAGATTCCCTTGTTGAAATTGAATTTCCTGGCATTTTCTTCGCTGCTGAGGATCAGACCCCCTCTTGGGCCGCGAAGGGTTTTGTGGGTCGTCGTTGTGACGACATCCGCGTACGGAATCGGACTCGGATGCTGCCCTGTCGCCACCAGGCCGGCGATGTGAGCCATATCCACCATCAGCCAGGCCCCTACCTCATCCGCGATTTCCCGGAACCTTCTGAAATCGATAATTCTCGCGTAAGCGCTGGCTCCCGCAATGATCAGCTTCGGCCTGGCTTCCTTCGCGATGCGGAGAACCTCATCGTAATCAATCACCCCGTCGTCATTTACCCCATAGGGAACGACATGGAAATACTTTCCGGAAAGATTAGCCGGAGAACCATGGGTAAGGTGGCCGCCATGATCCAGATTCATTCCCATCATGGTATCTCCCGGTTCAAGCATGGCAAACTGCACCGCCATATTTGCCTGAGCGCCGGAATGGGGCTGTACGTTGGCATATTCACAGCCAAAGAGCTTTTTAGCCCTTTCGATGGCCAGCGACTCCACTTCATCGACGCAGGAGCAGCCTCCGTAGAACCGTTTTCCGGGATATCCTTCCGCGTACTTATTGGTAAGGATGCTTCCCATCGCGGCCATGACCGCCTTGCTGACCCAGTTCTCCGAAGCAATCAGCTCCAGATGGGAATTCTGGCGTTCATACTCCGCCTGCAGAAGACCCGCGATCTCGGGATCAGTCCTGAGCACATCTGTGATTGAATACATGTACGGCAACCTCCTTAACACTCATCCTTTTTATGATATCCTTTTCAGCCCTGCATGGTAATAATTTTTGCAGGACACTTTTCTGCGCACTTGCCGCAGCCGACGCATTTCCCATAGTCAATCTTCGCGATATTATTCGTGACCGTGACAGCGCCTGACTCACACTGCTTCACGCAGACGCCGCAGCCCCGGCAGCCCGCATCGCACTGGGTTTTGAGAACCGGGAAGCGCTCTGTGTTGGCGCACTGAACCGTGTATCTGGCCGTCTGAGGAATCAGCTCGATCAGCTTGCGCGGACATACCGCCGCACACATTCCGCAGGAACGGCATTTTTCCCTGTCCACTTTTGCGACACCGTCAATGACATGAATGGCGTCAAACTGGCAGGCCTTCACACAGCTTCCATATCCCAGGCAGCCCTGCTCACAATATTTCTCCCCTTTCTGAGGAGTAAGATTGGCCGCCTCACAGGTACGGATCCCGACATAATTGCCTTTTCTCTTTGCCTTGTCACAGGTTCCCGCGCATTTTACAAAGGCAACCTTGCGTACGGCATCCGGATCCCCCGCAACACCCATGATGGCTGAAATCCTGTCGGCGACGGCAGGTCCTCCCACAGGACAGGCATTGACAGGAGCTTCACCTCTGGCGATTGCTCCGGCCACCGCGTCG
>CACZQU010000503.1 GCA_902783305.1 uncultured Lachnospiraceae bacterium
CATCACACATCTGCCGGATTTCGGGGCTTTCCGGTGCCCGGCTCTTAAGAAGGGCCAGGATCATTCTGCGCTCCCGCAGGATTCTTTCACTGTTGGTTTCCACTTCGATTTCGCTGTTTACCGGATATATGCAGGAAACCACGACGCTTTTTCTGCCGCGGTCAGTGATCTCTGCTATGCAGAGCCTGCAGGCGCCCATACCCTCTTCCTGAGAATCATGGTGACAAAGGGAAGGAATCATGATTCCGTTGCGGCGTGCTATGGTCAGCAGATATTCCCCTTTTTCACAGGTGCATTCTTTACCGTCGATTCTGATGATCATGGTTTCTGCCTCCCTTCTGTGCGTACCGCATCGAAGCGGCAAGTCTCAAGGCAGCTTCCACAGGAAATGCATTTTGTGTGGTCGATGCGATGGGGCTGTTTTACCGTTCCGCTGATGGCTCCGGCAGGACAGGACCGTGCGCAGGACGTGCATCCTCTGCAGACCGCAGGATCGATCCGGAATGAGGTCAGCGCTTTACATACTCCGGCAGGACATCGGTGCTCCAGAATATGTGCTTCATATTCATCCCTGAAATACCGGAGGGTGGTCAGCACCGGATTCGGGGCGGATTTCCCCAGCGCGCAAAGCGAGCAGTCAATCATGGTTTCACTGAGCGATTCCAGAAGACCGAGGTCTTCCATTTTGCCGCGTCCTTCGCAGATATCCGTAAGAATCGCCAGCATCTGCTTGAGGCCTTCGCGGCATGGCGTGCACTTACCGCAGGATTCTCCGCAAAGGAAATTGACATAATATCTGGCGACATCAACCATACAGCTTCTGTCGTCCATGACAATCATGCCGCCCGAACCCATCATGGCACCGTATTCCTTGAGGGTATCAAAATCTACCGGCAGGTCCAGAAGGCTTTCCGGAATGCAGCCTCCCGACGGACCTCCTGTCTGAACCGCTTTGAACGGACGATCCTTCTTGATGCCGCCGCCGATCTCGAAGATCAGGCTGCGAAGAGTGGTTCCCATAGGAACCTCCACGAGACCGGTACGTTTTACTTTCCCTACCATCGCAAAGACCTTGGTGCCTTTGCTCCTGAGTGTTCCGACGGACGCGTAAGCTGCTCCCCCGTGACAGATAATGTATGGCACATTGGCAAGGGTTTCCACATTGTTCAGAACGGTCGGCTTATCCCACAGACCTCTGTGTACGGAACGGATATATTTTGCCCGCGGTTCACCCACCCGGCCTTCAATGGACTGCATCAGAGCGGTTGACTCGCCGCAGACAAAGGCACCGCCGCCTCTGACGACCTCAAGGCGAAGCTTTCTGCCGGTACCACAGATATCGCTGCCGATGAAGCCGGCTTCTTCAGCGTCCTTAAGAGCTCTTTTTACATTTCTGACGGCCAGGTTATATTCATCTCTGATATACAGATACCCCTGCTCGGCTCCGATCGCCAGGGCGCATATGGCCAGACCTTCGATCACGCTGTGCGGATCGCCTTCGAGAATGGATCTGTCCATAAAGGCGCCGGGATCCCCTTCGTCCCCGTTGCAGGCGGCATATTTCGGATGATGATCATCATCCAGTGCAGTACGCCACTTACGGCCGGTGGGAAAGCCGGCTCCGCCTCGGCCGCGAAGACCCGAAGCATCAATTTCGTCAATGATTTCCTCCGGCGTCATGGACAGGGCTTTCCGGAGACCTTCATAACCGCCTGCCGCAATATAATCCTGGATGTCTGCGGGAGCGATCTTTCCGATGTTCCGCAGCGCGATTTTCATCTGAGGAGCATAGAACGGGTTTTCCTGCTGGCTCTTTACCGCTTTCCCTGCATCATTTTTATACAGAAGCCTTTCGAGAAGCACTCCTTTCTGAACCGTATTTTCGAGGATTTCTTTGACGTCGGATACTTTGACATGATAATAGGAAACCTCGTCCGGAAGGATTGTGACCAATGGTCCGTTCTCGCAGAACCCGTTGCAGCCGGTCCGTTTGATCTCACACTCGACGCGGACATCCATCCCGCTTCCGGCCAGAAGACGTTCGAATTCATCTGCCACCCTGGCGCTGCCGTTTGCCAGGCAGCCCGTACCGCAGCAAATACGGACAGTTTTCATCGGTTACCCCTCCTTCCGATAAGAATCCAGTACTCCGGGAAGCTTTTCCATCGTCATTTTTCCATAATAGGTATCATCGACAACCATGACAGGCGCCAGAGCGCAGGAGCCAAGGCAGTTTACCAGCTCGAGACTGAACAGCCCGTCGGGTGTTGTCTCGCCGTCGGCAATGCCGAGTGCTCTCTTTACTCCCTCGACAAGAGTCATAGAGCCCCGGATGTGACATGCAGTTCCATCACACAGCTTGATAACATGCCGGCCTTTCGGCTTGAGTGACAATGCTTTATAGAACGTCGCCATGGAATAGAGGGACGACAGCGGCAGATCCAGGTAGTCCGCCAGTGCCTCCAGCCCTTCCCTGGGGATATACTGGAATTCATGCTGCAGATCCTGCATGATCGCCAGGCTGTAGTGCTGGTCAGCCGGATATGCCTGCAGGATTTCATTGATTTTCTCTTCTTGAACAGACAATTTTCGATACCCGCCTTTCTGTTAACCACCCGCGACAACAGGGAATACATATACCGTGTCCGTTTCTTTGAGTGCTGTATGGATACCGTCCAGGAACTCGATGCGGCGCCCGTTCACCAGGACAAAGGATCTGTCCGAAAGCTCATTTCCGTCAGGTGTAAGCAGTTCATCACGGAAGGCGGGGCCGAAACGGCCGGCGATCTGATGACAGAGCTCATAAACCGTGCCGGCTTTTTCCGGCCACTGCATTTCCTTGCAGCCTGCGAAGCCCTCATCTCTGAAAAAAGCAAAGAATTTCACAATCATTATTTCAGACCTCATCGCATAGATCAAATCCGGAAGCGAAACCGCTTCCGGATTTGATCATATACCGGTAAACAGACTTACAGACCAAGCTGCGCATCCTTCTCACTGGTGGGGATGCCCTCGGCATCCCATCCCCTGACGGAATAATATTCCTTGAGCATTACCTGCAGCTGGCTGACTTTCCCTTCCGCCGGTCCGGTTTTCAGTTTTTCTCTCAGCAGACGGGGCGGCAGAGTATCCTTTTCCACACCGGCAACGATATTGAATTTCTTCTCCAGGTTCCAGATCCGTTCTCCCTTGAGCAGGATCTCTTCGTCAGGCTCATCCCACCCGCAGGCTTCACGAAGCATGGCGGCAATTTCAGGAAGACCCTGGCCGAAGGTGGTGAACAGACAGATACCGGAGGAATCACACAGTGCTGTCAGATCCTGGAAGACCTTAAGGGTGGCAGCCTTGTTTTCTGTTACCAACGGATCCATTGCCATGGGAATGCCAAGCACCTCAGGGGAGATCATATATCCTCTGACGTGGCATCCGCCTCTGTTGGACGTGGCATAATTGAGACCGATTCCCTGGATGGCACGGGCATCATAGGCAGGCATCTCCTGCTTCTTTACGGACATCGACAGCTCCGGATGACCATATTTTTCTGCCATGCGGTAAGAACCTGTTCCCAGGATTTTGCCGAAGCCTTCTCCTTTACAGGTCATTTCGGTGGCGTCAACCATTGCCTGCGCGTCGCCGAACCTCAGCGGGAAGCCGATTTCTTCTTCTTTGATGCATCCCATTTCAAAGAGCTCCATGGCACAGGCAATGGTAGCCCCCATAGTGATCGGATCAAGACCATACTGGTTGCAGAGGAAATTTGCCTTGCATACCGCGCCAAGGTCGCTGACGCCGCAGTCTGCCCCGAATGACCAGCCGGCCTCGTATTCCGGACCTTCCCCTCTGGATTTGAATGCGCCGGATGCGATATCCACGAGCCTGCCGCATCCGATCGAGCAGCCGAAGCATCCTTTATTGCGAATGAGATGCTTTGCGGCAAGAGTTTCGCCGGAAATATCGTCCGCCAGGGGGAAGAGCGCTCCGTCACGGCCGTTGTTGACCGGAAGCCCGCCGACACTGTTGACGATGTTGACAAGGATCATGGTGCCGAGCTGCCCCAGACCGGCTCCTGTAACAGGATGGGCGGCCAGCTTTGCCCTGGCATCGGCACAGACCTGGAAGAATTCGTCAGGATGAGCCACCCGGACCGATTTTGTTCCTTTTACGGCGATGGCTTTCAGCTTTTTGGAGCCCATGACGGCACCGGTACCGCCTCTGCCCGCCGCACGATGCTTGTCATTCATGACGCCGGCAAAAAGAACACCTTCTTCTGCGGCTTTGGACACGGCGGCTATGCGGAAATTCTCACCGCATTCCGCGTAGAGGGCATCTGTCGCCTCGAATACGTCCATCCCCCAGATCGCGGATGCGTCACGCAGCTCCACGACATCATCGTTGATATAAAGATATACCGGCTTTTCCGAAATGCCTTCAAAGATGATACCGTCGTATCCGGCATATTTGAGCTCCGGTCCGAAATGGCCGCCTGAATTGGAGGCTTCGATGGTGCCGGTGAGCGGGGATTTGCAGATGACATTATACCGTCCTGAGGATGTCGCAAAGGTACCCGTCAGGGGGCCTGTCATGAAGATGAGATTATTATCATGTCCGAGCGGATCACATTTCGGATCACATTCATCGCAGAAATATTTCGTTCCGAGTCCTCTGGCTCCGACAAAGTCATGAGCGCTTTTATCGTTCAGAGGTTCTTTGGAGATCTTGCCGGTGTCCAGATTGACCCGGAGAATTGTTCCGATAAATCCGTTATTCATTACTGCGCCTCCTCTCCGATAAGATCTCTGTATCGAGCGCTTACGGCAGCTCTTTTGTCAGGGATGGCATCTGTTTCCGTATATTCAAGGGCATGTCCCGGACAGTACTTCACACATTTCGGATCTCCTCCGCAAAGGTCGCACTTGAAGACCTTTCCTGCCAGCGGGTGATAGGAAATGTTGCCGAGGGGACATGCATTCGCGCACATCTTGCAGCCGATGCACTTTTTGTAGTTAATGACGACGGCATTGTTTTCATCCCGGGTAATGGCGTGGACAGGACAGACCTTCAGACATGAAGGATTTTCACACTGCAGGCACATCATCGGGATGGCTACAGCGGCCTTTTCATACTCGAAAACGTGAACATTGGCAAGCTTCGGATTAAATTCGCCAAAGTGCCCGAATGAACACGCCAGTTCACAGGTACGACATCCGATACATTTTTCCGGCTTAATTACGATCTGTTTCATATGCTTTCGGGCGTTCATCATGGATTAATGCCCTTCACCTCCTTCTGGAATACTATGACTCCGGAATTGCAGGAGCGTGAAGCGCGGAACAGATATGGTTTCCATATTATCTGTTCGCGCGGATATAGTGGCAGCTCCGCTCCGGGTATTCTTTCATTTTACCATTTATGGCTGCCCGACAGAATAAAAACGTTCCGGTTCGATATTGTGTTTTGGAATATGGAATTGTATAATATACCCATTATGAACATTCAGAATCTAAGAATTTTTGCCATTGTTGCCAAGCTTGAGAATGTGACGAAGACCGCCGAGCTCATGCACCTGTCCCAGTCTGCCGTTTCCAAGCACATTCTGGCTCTGGAAGAGGAATTTGATGTCCGGCTCTTTGACCGGCTTGGGAAAAAACTCGTTTTGAATGATGCCGGGAGGAGATTTCTTTTAAGCTGTGAAAGGATTCTCGGGGAAACGGACGCTCTGGCCAAGGACCTGAAGGCGGTTTCTTCCGGGAAAGACAATATGGTCAGGATCTGCGCAATGAACATCGATTCGCGGCTGTTTTCCTGTATGTCCATATTTAAGAATGCTTATTCTGAAGTGGAATTTAGGATTGACACATTGGACGAGAAGGCGCCGCTTCCTGACATCAATGAATTTGACCTTGTGATCTGTCCGGATGAGATCCGTTTCCGGAAATATAAAGGCTATGATTTCTATCCTGAAAAATACTGCTTCGTGGTGGGAAAAGACAGTCCTCTTGCGGAAAGAGTTTCGGTTCCGGTCCGGATGATGGACGGTCTGTCTTTTGTATTCCTCCGGTCCGGAACAGGCTATGAATATCCGTTCCATGTCTGTCTGGCTCAGAATGTCCGGATGGAACACATTCATTGCGTGGATTCCAGGGAGCATCATCTTCAGCTGATTGCGAGCGGTATTGCCGCAGGATTTGTGCCAGAGGGCAGTGCGTGGATGTATAAAAACGACAAACGGGTCAGGCTTCTGTACCTGACCGATGACAGATTCTCAAGACCGATGAAAGTATGCTTCAAAAGAGAAAAACATCTTTCCGAAATGGCAGGAGCGTTTATGGAGCATTTTCTGGAGTATTATCAGCTCCGAAAGGAACAGATTCAAAGCTGAGATCCTTGAGAGAGCCGGTGAAGAGCTCTGTGTCTTTGGCCAGGGTGTGTCCGCACAGATACCGGACGGCCATGGAAACCTGAAACGCCGCGCATACGGCCGGAGTAAACGGAAGCGAGGTCTTTGAGGAAGGGGAAGATCCTTCCGGATACAATTGATGCATCATTCCTGAACCCGGTTTCACGAGCATTACCTGAAGATCCCACCCGCAGATCGCGCCGTGTATCATCGTCAGCCCTGCTTTTGCCGCGGCGTCCTCGAGAAGATGTCTGGTACTGACATTGTCCAGGGCATCCATCACCAGATCCACGTCCGCCAGCAGCCTTGCCGCGTTTTCCTCTGTAAGGTATTCGGGTACGGCGAGGACATGGACATCCGGATTGATCTGTCTGATCCGCTCTGCCGCAGCCAGCGCTTTGTTTGTTCCCAGATTGGTTACCTTGCTCAGGAGCTGCCGGTTCAGGTTGGATTCGCAGAACGTATCTCCGTCTGCCACAGTGACTGATCCTACCCCCATACGGGCAAGGTATTCTATGATGAAACCACCAAGACCTCCGCAGCCCGCGACAAGGACTCTGCTGTGCTTGAGCTTTTCCATATCCTCTGTGCTGACTGCAGGAACATTGCGTGAATAGCGTTCTTCCATGTTACCCTCCTTTCATCCTGACCGTTCAGGATCCTTTTGCCGCTGCAGCTTTACCCAGGGTATGTCCCAGCCGGAGTCCTTCCAGGGTAACGCTGTCTACGATCTCGTGGACATGAGCGGCATTGCCGCAAGGGTGGAGCCAGCCGGGAAAGCCCGCTTCCGTCTTGAGAGAATCTGCTGCTGAAGTCTCAGGTATAAGCCCAAGCGCTGTAACCAGCGTATCGCAGCGGATGATTTCCCTGGTGCCGGTATCCAGATGCTGCAGGGTGACAGCTTCAAGGCGTGGATATCCGTGCACCTTTGTCACGGTTGCCCTGAGAATCACCGGAATATGATAAGCAGCGATACACTCATCCCGGTTTCGCTTCATCCCTCCGATGTGATCGTTCTTTTCCACCATGGCGATGACGGTTCTTCCGGTGATCACCAGCCTTCTCGCCACGATCTGGCCGATATCACCGGTCCCGAGGATGACGATGTGGTTTCCGATATCATAGTGCCCGAGATTCAGCATTTCCTGAGCTTCTCCCGCAGTATAAATGCCTGTCGGCCTTGAGCCTGATATCTCCAGGGAATACAGGTTTTTTTCCCTGCAGCCTGTCGCAAGTACGCATTGTTCAAACAGACAGTGAAACAGTCCTTCCGGGCTGATGATTTCTGCGATCCGGTCCGGCCGGATTTTTGTGACACGGGCGCGGGAAAGCCAGGATGCGCCCGAGGCAAAGAACCTTTCCGCTTCTTTCCGGCTGTATTCCGGACCCGTCAGATCCTCTTTGTAGAATCCCCGCCCGAATCCGTTATGAATGCATTGCGGGAGGATACCCCCCAGGTAAGGCCGTTCATCGACCAGAAGCACATTGCTTCCTTCGGCTGCTGCGCCAGCCGCGGCTGCCATCCCCGCGGCTCCTCCTCCGATAACCAGTATCTGTGTGTAGAGATTGTGTATCAATGTTTTTTTCCTTGTATATGGTCTGAACGATACGATAGAATATGGCTGACCCTTATATTTGTCTGCCCTGACGAAGCGGTGTTCCGGCGGAAGCGCTGCATTGCACAAAGCGCTTCGCGGATGCAGAAACTGCCGGTTTTGGCGTAATGATACCATAGATAGGTAAAGCACACAACAAACTCTTTCATCCGGAGGGCTTTGCCATGAAAAGAATCGATGTGCTCGTTATTGGAGCAGGCCTTCTGGGATGCTTTACGGCCAGAAATCTTACAAGATATGAAATGGATGTCCTTGTTCTGGAAAAGGAATGCGATGTATCCAGAGGGATTTCCAAAGCCAATACCGGTATCATATACACCGGCTATGACAATAAACCCGGTACATTGAAAAGCAAGCTTTGTATTCAGGCGAATGAGGCATTTGATGCTCTGACAAGGCAGCTTGGGGTTCCGTTTACACGGCCAGGGTCCTTGCTGATCGGCTTCGGACCGAATGCCGATCAGGTGATACGCCGGAAATATCTTGACGGAATGCGGGCTGGTGTCAGGGGAATAGAGCTGTTGACCGGGGATAGGGCAAAAGAGCTTGAACCGGGTATTACTGACGGCATCACATCCGCCATGTACTCCCGAAGCACCGGCACTATCAATCCCTGGGAGCTGTGTATAGCTGCATATGAGAATGCCAGGGACAACGGGGCTCAGTTCCGGTTTGACCGTGAGGTACGGGCCATCAGAAAAGAAGACGGCCGGTTCCTCGTGGAGACAGATGCGGATCAGTATTCGGCAGCTGCTGTCGTGAATGCTGCAGGACTTTACGCGGACCAGGTGAGAGAGCTGATCAGGAAGCCTCTTGTGCGTCTTTATCCGACGGCAGCGGACTACATGGTTCTGGATATCAGTGAAAAGGGAAAGATCAATCATATTATCTTTCATGAAGGAGAAAACGGGAAAGGACTGACTCTCGTTCCGACGGTGGACGGAAATCTTCTCGCCGGACCGGTGAACCGTGCGCCGGAGGATGGCAGATTGTCTGCTTCAGGCTTTACGGTCAGCTCTGCCGGTCTTGCGGAGCTTAAGTCACTGATCAGAAGGATTGCCCCGTCCGTCGACCCGGAAAGACAGATACGGGCATTTGGATCCTTACGGCCTAATTTGTACAAAGTCCATGAAGAGTCGGGAAAAATCGTCAGAGAGGAAACCCGGTTCAAGGATTTTTCTCTTCTCGAGGAAGACGGATTCTTCAGCCTCATCGGGATCAAGACGCCCGGGCTGACTTTTTCCAACGAGCTTGGCAGACTCGCGGCAGACAAGGCGGCAGCGTTTGCAGGCAGAACAGCGTTGAGAAAAAGCTATAATCCCTGCCGCAATCCGATTGAAAGGACAAGAGAGATGCCAGAGTCGGAGCTGGCTGCAAAAATACAGAAGGATCCGGGTCGGGGGGAGATCATCTGCGGGTGCATGAATGTCAGCCGATCTGAAATTCTTCAGGCGGTTGCCCGGGGAGCGAGTGACTTCGAAGGAGTCAGGCGGAGGACCGGAGCCGGTATGGGAAGGTGCCAGGGAAGCCGCTGCAGGAAAAGAATATGGGATTATTGCCATGAAAGATCGTTTTGAGCGGGAAATTGATTACTTAAGAATTTCGATTACCGACCGATGTAATCTGCGGTGCAGGTATTGTATGCCGGAAGGCTGTGACAAGGTTTCCATGAGCCAGATCCTTACGTATGAAGAGATCAGGAGAATATGCCGGATTGCGGCCCGTCTGGGGATCAGAAAGATCAGGATTACCGGAGGTGAACCTTTTGTCAGACTCGGCTGCACGGACCTGATCAGAACCATAAAACGGACAGAGGGCATCGCGTCAGTCACGGTTACCACTAACGGGCAGAATCTGGTTCAGTACATCGATGAACTGAAAGCTGCGGGTATTGACGGCATCAACATCAGCCTCGATACCCTTGATCCTGACCGGTATGCTTATATCACCGGCGGAGGATCTCTGGACAAAACTTTACAATCCATTGACCTGGCCGTAGAGGCAGGGATTCGTACCAAGGTCAACTGCCTGATTCAGAAGGACTTCAATGAGGATGAAATCTTCCGCCTCGCCGGCTTTGCCTTCCGGAAGGGTATCGATCTGCGCTTCATTGAGCTGATGCCGATCGGAATCGCGGATCCTTCCCAGGGAATCTCCAATGAATGGATCCTCGGGATGCTGAGGAAAAACTGGCCTGATCTGGAAAAGGATAACCGGAAACACGGCAGCGGACCGGCAGTCTATTATCTGAGACCGGGAATCCCTGGCGGAATCGGGCTGATCAGCGCGATTCACAACAGCTTCTGCGCCGGCTGCAACAGAATCAGGCTGACATCGCAGGGACAGATCAAGCCCTGTCTTTGCTATGATGGCGGGATTGATCTGAAGCCTTATCTGAAGCGGCCGGATCAGGAACTTGAAACCGCACTGAAAGAAGCAATTCTCCAAAAACCGGAGGGGCATTGCTTCACGACGAGACGGTACGGGTCAGAGGAACACAGACTGATGTCCCAGATCGGAGGATAACAGATGAAAAAAAAGGGAAAAGTGATCGCGGTCTGTACCAGTGAAAAAAAAGGGACCGCAAAAACCGAGGTGCCGTCCATCAGGCTGATTCCCGGTATGGGAATCGAGGGTGACGCCCATGCCGGCCGCTGGCACCGCCAGGTCAGCCTGCTTGCCCTTGAAAAGATTGAGGCTTTCCGTAAAATGGGAGCAAACGTGAGTTATGGTGCATTCGGAGAGAATATCATTATCGAAGGGTTCGATCTTCGCTCGCTGCCGGTCGGTACCAGATTCCGGATTGGAGATGTACTTCTGGAAATGACCCAGATCGGCAAGGAATGCCATTCCCATTGCGCGATTTACGCCCAGGTCGGAGACTGTATCATGCCGAGGGAGGGCGTCTTCACCGTTGTACTTGAAGGAGGCGGGATAAAAGCCGGAGACGCGGTAGAGATGATCGAAGCAGATCCGGAGAGGCCTTTTACGGCGGCGTGGATTACCTTGTCAGATAAAGGCGCGGCCGGGGAGCGGGAGGACAGAAGCGGTCCGCTGATCGGGCAGCTTCTTACCGAAGCAGGATATGAGGTTGTAGAAGGTCTGCTGCTTCCCGATGGAGTGGAAAAGCTGAAGCAGCAGCTTGTCCGGCTTGCCGATCAAAGACAGGTTAACGTGATATTTACCACAGGGGGAACCGGGCTTTCGCCAAGAGATCTTACTCCTGAGGCGACCATAGAGGTCTGTGACCGGATGGCTCCGGGGATTGCAGAGGCAGTAAGGGCATATTCGATGACAAAAACGCCTTCGGCCATGCTGTCCAGAGCAGCGGCAGGGATGCGCGGACAGACCCTGATCATCAACCTGCCCGGAAGCCCCAAAGCCGTCAGGGAATGCCTGGAATTTCTGCTTCCTCCGCTTGAGCACGGACTTGGGATTATGCTTGGTCGGGATGGGGAATGCGCGGGAAATCAGGACGGTACGAAATCCGGAGAATAATAATGAGCGAATTTACACATTTTGATGAAAAAGGCAATGCCTCCATGGTAGATGTCTCCGAAAAGAAGGTTACCAGAAGAGAGGCTGAGGCACAGGGAACGATCAGGCTCAGCCGGGAAGCCATGGACGCGGTGATGGGCCGCAGGATAAAAAAGGGAGATGTGTTTACCGTGGCTCAGGTTGCGGGAATCATGGGGACTAAGCGTACCGCTGACCTGATCCCCATGTGCCATCCGCTCAGCCTGACTCACGCCATCGTCACTTTTGAAACCGATGAAGAGGCCTGTGAAATCACCGTCTTGTGCAGGGCGGTGACCGACGGCAGGACAGGTGTCGAGATGGAGGCTCTGACCGGTGTGACCACAGCTCTGCTCACGATCTATGACATGTGTAAAGCCATAGATAAGCGGATGCTGATCCGTGACATCCATCTTGTGAAAAAATCCGGAGGCAGGAGCGGAGATTTCCGGTATATTCTTCCCGGTTCCGACCGGGATTAAAGGATATAGGATTCTACAGGCAAGGAAAAACGAACAAAGGAGGAAATGAAATGAAAAAGCTTTGGGTGATGCTGCTTGGTACAGTCATGATTCTGACCTCTGCCGTATTTGCCGGCGCTGAGGAAGGCGGCGGGATCTTGATGATGGCAACGACAACAAGCACGGAGGACACAGGACTGCTCGATTATCTTCAGCCCCTGTTTAAGGAGGATACCGGTATAGACCTTCAGTGGACAGCCGTAGGAACGGGCGAAGCTTTGCGGCTGGGTGAAGACGGACAGGTGGATATCGTTCTTGTCCATGCCAGGGCCAGCGAAGAAGAATTTGTCAAAAACGGCTTCGGTGTCGAGCGGTTCCCGGTAATGTACAACGATTTCGTGATCGTGGGACCTGCCGAACCGATCGCCAAGACAGATGATGTCGCCGCGGTATTCGAGACGATCCAGAAGGACCAGCTACCTTTCGTGTCGCGCGGAGATGACTCCGGCACGGACAAGAAGGAAAAGAAGATCTGGGCAGAGCTGGAGCTTGATCCGTCAGAAAACCCGAATTATATTGAATCCGGACAGGGAATGGGCGCTACGCTTACCATTGCCAATGAGAAGGATGCGTACTGCATGACGGACCGTGGAACCTGGCTCAAGCAGTCCATCGATTCCGAAAACGATTATGTGCTTGACATTGTCTGCGAAGGCGGAAAGCAGCTGCTCAACCAGTACGGCGTCATTGCGGTCAGCCCCGAAAAGTATCCGGACCTCAACAACGATGCGGCCAACGCATTTATTGAGTGGATCACTTCTGAAAAAGTACAGGAGCTCATTGGGGAATTCGGTGTTGAAGAATATGGCCAGGCCTTGTTTACCCCTGATGCCGGAACCGACAACTGATTATGCTGGAATGGGTAAAAGAGGTTTTTTCCAATCCTGCCGTATTAAGCGCGATCCAGGTCACTTTTATTCTGGCATTCGCCTCCACTTCGGTTTCAGCAGTGGCCGGGATATCGGCAGGACTCTGGCTTCAGCATCATGAATTCCGGGGAAAACGGGCCGTCATCAGGATTAACCGGACCCTTATGGGGGTTCCTCCTGTCGTCATCGGACTGCTCGTCTATCTTCTTACCATGCGTGGAGGGCCTCTTGGCCCTCTGTCGCTTCTTTTTACGGTCAAAGGTATGATATTTGCCCAGGTACTGATCATAACGCCTGTCATCAGCGGGATGGTCTTTTCCTATGCTGACAGCGCCGTGCCTGCGATCCGGGCATTCGCCAGGACAATGGGCGCGGATAAGCGGCAGACAAACCGGCTCATCTTAAGCGAGCTGAGAAATGAGCTGTATTTCTGCATCATCGCCGGATTCGGCAGATCAATCAGCGAGGTCGGCTCGGTAATGCTCGTCGGAGGAAATATCAAGGGGCATACAAGGACGATGACGACGACGATCTCGCTTCTCAAAAGCCAGGGTATTTATTCCGAAGGAATCGGTCTTGGACTGATTCTGCTGGTTATCGCGTTTCTCCTGCAGACGCTTGGCGACCATCTGAGAAAGGAACAGATCCGGGATGAGAATTACTGAGCTAAGAAAAAAAATCGGCAGCATGGATCTGTATATCCGGGATCTGGTTATCGAAAAGGGCAGGATTCATGGACTGACAGGGCCTAACGGATGCGGTAAAACCACTTTGCTGAAAATCATCATGGGGATTACCGAGCCGGATTCCGGGACAATAGATCTTGAAGGTCTCAGGCCGACGGACATTACCATGACCAGTCAGAGGCCATACCTGATGCATGCCAGCGTTTATGACAATATTGTCTATCCACTGAAGCTGAGAGGTGCCCGGATCAACCGGGAGGAGATCGAAGAGCTTATGGAACGGGCCGGGCTTTTGCCTCTGAAGCAGCAGTATGCAGGCAGTCTTTCCAGTGGGGAGAGGCAGAAGCTGTCGTTTCTGCGCGCTGTCGTGTTCCATCCTTCCATGGTCCTGATTGATGAGACCTTCTCCAATCTGGATCCTGAAAGTGAAGCACTCTTTAAGGAGATCATCATCGACCGCCGCAAAACAGACCGGTCCACCTGGCTGATCGTCAGCCATCAATGGGACCGGATGAATTCCATATTCGAAGAAACGCATTTTATGGAGAAGGGAAGAATCGTGAAATGAATCTTCTTAGCGTTGATACCATAAGTGAAGCGACAGGCAAGCTGAAAAAATACGCAGAGCTGATTTCTCCGGGAACGGAAAATGCCGGCCTCATTCAGGCCGTCGGAAGGATTCTGGCATCGGATCTGAGCTCTTTGGAGAATATTCCGCCATACCGAAGATCCATTGTTGATGGTTATGCGGTATGCAGCCAGGATCTGGGGGCAGCTTCAGACATGCTGCCTACGTTTGTGCGCATCACCGGAGAAGTGACGCTCGGAAAGGACTCCTCCGGGCTTTCCTCCGGACCGGGACAGGGAGTGTATGTGCCTACGGGAGGGGAGATTCCGGAAGGTGCGGATAGTGTTGTCATGGTGGAATATTGCGAAGCATTCGGAGACGGCATGCTTGCCGTATCCAGGCCGGCTTCGCCCGGAGAGAATATCGTACAGCCCGGAGAGGATATTCATAAAGGAGAACTTCTTTTCCGGAAGGGACGAAAACTGTGTGCGCAGGATATCGGGACGATGGCCGCAGCAGGAATTACATCCGTGCCTGTCTATGCTCCCTGGAAGCTCACGATTATTTCAACCGGAGATGAGCTTGTCCCGCCGGAAGCGGTTCCGGGTCCCGGGCAGATCCGGGACGTGAATTCGTATACCATTGCCGCGAGAAGTCTGGAGGAAGGACTGTGCGTTAACCGGATGATTGCGGTGAAGGACGACAGGGAGAGCATTCTCAAGGTGATCGGGCAGGCTAAAGAGGACAGTGACATCATTGTGATTTCCGGCGGAAGCTCCAAAGGAAAAAAGGATATGTCCTCGGAGCTGATCGAAGCCTCTGCCGACTGCGGCGTTATCACCCATGGAATTGCGGCTAAACCCGGAAAACCGACGATCACAGGCTTTGACCAAAGCAGCCGGACGATGTTCATCGGACTTCCGGGGCATCCGGCCGCTGCCCTTATGGTTTTCGAACAGATTCTGATCCGGATCTGGCATGATATGACAGCGCAGCCTGAGGAGCGCGTCATTCGCGCCAAAGCGGCTGCCAATGTTCAGTCAGCGCCGGGCAGACGCACCTTCCAGCTGGTCAGGCTGACAGAAAATGATGGCATTGAGGCGGTACCTGTATTTGCGAAGTCCGGAATGATCTCTCCGATGAGCCGGTCTGACGGATATTTTGTGATGAGTGAGAATCAGGAGGGTGTCAGGGCAGGAGATCCTGTAGACATCCACCTGTGGACATGAAGGAGCTGGCTATGCAAAGAAACCTTTATCTGACGACAACGCCTGTAGAGGAGGCCGGAAAAATCTATTTTGAGGCACTGCGTGAGGATATCAGACCTCGTCCGGAAATCATCCGGGTAACTGATGCTCTCGGCAGGATCACCGCTGAGGCTGTGTATGCGAAATACTCGTCTCCTCTGTACAATTCTGCCGCAATGGACGGCATAGCGGTAGTCTCTTCCCGGACGGACTGGGCTTCCGAAGCGTCACCTGTGCTGCTCAGGCCGGGCAGGGATTATATTACTGTCGACACAGGGGATCCTGTCCGGAAGCCTTATGATGCCGTCATTATGGCCGAAGACCTTCAGGAAACCCCTGACGGAATGCTCATCCGGGCGTCTGCTCCTGCCTGGCAGCATGTACGGCCAATTGGCGAGGACATGATTTCCGGAGAAATGATCCTGACGAGAAACCATCAGATCCGCCCGATCGATATCGGAGTGCTGCTGTCCGGCGGGGTTACCGAAATATCGGTATTCCGGCATCCGCGTGTAGGGATCATCCCTACCGGGACCGAGATCATTGAGCCGGATAAAGAACCTGGTGAAGGGGAAATCATAGAATCAAACTCCAGAATGTTTGAAGCGATGATCCGTGAGAACGGGGGCATCCCAAAGAGATATGATATCGTCAGGGACGACCGCGACGCGATCAAAGAAAGCGTGAAGAAGGCACTGGAGGAAAATGATATCGTCATTGTCAATGCCGGATCGAGCGCCGGTACGGAGGACTATACCGTACATATTCTGCGGGAGATCGGGGAAGTATTCATACACGGAGTAGCGATGAAGCCGGGTAAGCCTGTCATTCTTGCCAGAGCCGGCCGCAAGCCGGTGGTCGGAATCCCGGGTTATCCGGTATCTGCTTATCTGGCCATGATCAATTTCGTCTGTCCCCTGCTTGGCGCTTATTCCGGCCGGAAACCGTCCACAGACCGGATTATTCAGGCGGTACTTACCAGAAGACTGGTTTCCTCGCTGAAGCACAGGGAATATGTGCGTGTCAGGGTCGGACGGGTAGGCGGACGCTATGTCTGCGCGCCGCTTGCCAGAGGAGCCGGTGCCGCCATGAGCATGGTCAGGGCTGACGGATTCTGCATTATCCCGCAGGAGAAGGAAGGATACGAAGCCGGAGAAACCGTGTCCGTCAGCCTGTTCCGGACCGAAGAGGAAATGGATAAAACCCTGGTGTGTATCGGGAGCCATGATCTGCTGCTCGACATCATTTCCGATCTCATGGCAGGAGAGCCGGAGGGCATCCGGTTGTCAAGTACGCATATCGGCAGTCTGGGAGGACTGATGGCGCTTTGCAGAAATGAAGCTCATATCACACCTTCACATCTTCTGGACGAAAAAACCGGCATTTACAATGAATCCTATATTCGCTCGATGTTTCCCGGGGAAAAAATGGTTCTGGTCAAAGCGGTGAAAAGAATACAGGGTCTTATTGTCGCTGCGGATAATCCTCTGGGGATTACCGGGATAGAGGATCTGACAAGAGTACGTTTTGTCAACAGGCAGAGAGGCGCCGGTACACGCGTACTTCTGGATTACAAGCTCAGCCAGGCCGGCATTCCCAAAGAGAAGGTGGACGGATATGATGCCGAAGCCACTACACATATGGCCGTTGCCGCCCAGGTTGCCAGCGGTGAGGCTGACTGCGGCATGGGCGTTTATTCCGCTGCTCATGCGATGGGACTCGGTTTTATTCCGGTGGGAGAAGAGGAATATGATTTTGTTCTGCGCCGGAGCAGCCTGGATATGCCCGAAGTCCAATGCTTCCTGCGGCTGCTGGAAAGCGGGGACTTCCGAAGAAAGCTGGAAGAGCTTGGAGGGTATTCTCTGAACAGTCCCGTGGAGATCCGGAATATCTGAAACGGGTCCGGAAAGGGAGGAAATCCTGACGCGTGGAAAACTGCAGCGAATGGATGATTGCAGTGCAAAATGACTCCAACGGATTGTTCCGCGCTTCGCGCTCCCACAATCCTGGAGTCATGGATTCTGATATTGTGGATGAGAGATCATGAGATTCCTTTCCGACGTGCTGAAGCAGCAATATGGCGAAAAAGTATATAAGCTGTCCCTTTCATCCGGCTGCACCTGCCCGAACAGAGACGGGAGAATCGGCTTCGGAGGATGCTCTTTCTGTTCGGAGGGAGGTTCGGGTGAATTTACATCCGGGCCTGGGGAGATCGGCAGACAGATCGAAGAAGCAAAGAGACGGATCAGTCAGAAGGTGAAGGCCAGCCGGTTTATTGCTTATTTCCAGTCGTATACCAATACTTATGGAAATGCGGCCAGGCTGACGGAATTGTACGAATCGGTTATCCGCCGTGAGGATATCGTAATTCTTTCCATTGGAACGAGACCAGACTGCCTGGGAGAGGATATCCTGGATATGCTGCGGCACCTGAACCAGATCAAGCCGGTATGGGTTGAATTAGGTCTGCAGACGATGCATGATGAGACCGCGGAAAAGCTGAACAGAGGATATCGTCTGCCTGTCTTTGAGGAAGCTGTCAGGAAACTGAAAAGTGCAGGTATAGAGGTGATTGTCCATGTGATCTTCGGCTTGCCGGGTGAGACGAAGGAGGATATGCTGGAAACGGTTCGTTATCTGGCAGCACTTGATCCGCGCCCGGGTGGGATCAAGCTGCAGATTCTGAATATCCTCAAAGGGACACGGTTGGGACAGCAGTATGAAAAAGCTCCTTTTGAGCTGCTTTCCCTGGAGGAGTACACGGAGCTCGTTGCCAGGAGCATCCGTATTCTTCCGGATGAGATGGTCATTCACCGGATGAGCGGGGACGGACCCGGTTTTCTTCTGATTGCCCCGGACTGGGTCCGGAACAAGAAGAAGGTTCTTAACGCGATCAACCGAAAACTGAGGGACGGAAGAGGGAATGAGACGATGGGGTAAAAGAGGCCAGGTAAGTGAGAGCATCATTACCGCGTTGAACTGACAAAAAGAGGGAAAAACATGAGGAGATCTGACAAATGAAGAGCTTTACTTCACTTGGCGAAGCCAGGAGGAGCCTGATTATTCAGGTAGGGGTTCTGTTTTCGCTGATCCTGCTGATATGCCTGGGAGGGCGGTTTCTGGCGAAAAACCGGTTCAATACCACGCTTATCCTGGACTTTGAGAAGAGAGAATGGAATCCCGATGACCTGAAAATGAAATGGAATGAGGAGGAGATCCGGCTGACGGATATAAAGGTAGGCTTTGAAGAGGAACACTATGCACCCGAAGCTGTCCGTTCAACGGTTCTGTCCTTGAATATGGAGCCTCAGAAGCCTGGAAAATACGAGCTGAGCATTTTTGACCCGGAGGGAAATCACCTTATTTCGGATACCATTCATGTGAGCAGAATGGGTACGTCCGTGTCAGAAGCTACCGGAAGCTTTACCGGTGATGAAGCGGTGTTTCTGGCTGCGATTCTGTTTTACCTTGGCCTGGCGGTGATCATGCTGGTTTTTTTTCTTCGCCTGAGAGGTCCGCTCATGAATTCTTATGAGGCAATTCTGGCTGTCGGTGTACTGGCCTTCTCGGTTTTTACGATTATTCTGGAGGTTCCGTTTTATATCCGGCATCTGCAGAACCCGGCATATTATACGATCTGGGCGCTCCTTAATGACCTGGGGGCAGGCGGGAAGTACTTTATGTTTTTTACCTCTCCGCTGGTAGCGCTGTTTTCTGTCCTGCTGATGATCAGCAATATTGAGCTTCTCCGTCATGAACCGCCCAGATTTCGGAATATCCTTGGACTTTTGCTGGGAGCTTTTCTGCTTGGCGGAGAGATTTTGTATATTTTCCGTCTTTCGTTCATCTACAACGGTACACGAGAGGGATTCCGGCTGCTGACTACGGCGGAAAACATCTTTGGAATTGTTTTTTCGTATATAGAGTGTATCCTTCTGGCTTCGATTATCTGCGGAGTCCGGGCGGCCAGGCATGTGCCGGAACCGGACAGGGATTATATTCTGATCCTGGGCTGCGGCTTCCGGAAGGACGGGACGTTGTTCCCTCTGCTGCGCGGCAGGGTGGATAAGGCGATGGAATTCTGGTACCGTCAGAAGGAACTGACCGGGAAGGAGGCGGTGATCATTCCCTCCGGCGGGCAGGGAAAGGATGAAACGATGGCGGAGTCGGAGGCGATGCAGCGTTATATGCTGAGCACAGGTTTTCCGGAGCATGCAGTGATACAGGAAAACCGGTCTGCCAACACCTACCAGAACATGGAGTTCTCCAGAAAAATCATCGAAGAAAGGGCAGGCTGTTCTTCACCCCCAAAGGTTGCTTATGTGACCACCAATTATCATGTATTCCGAAGCGGTGTATGGGCCGGCCTTGCAGGACTTCCGGCTGAAGGGCTGGGCAGCAGGACAAAATGGTGGTTCTGGCCGAATGCTTTTGTAAGGGAATGTGTCGGCCTTCTGCACAACCGGATTATCCCGGAGCTGGTCTTTCTGCTGATTCTTGTCTTATTTTTTGGATGGTTTTCCTATTTTACGACAGGCTTGTTTGGCGCCTGAACCGGTGGCCAACGGAGGAATCAGGGGATGGTTTTCTGATTGGTATGTCCATCAGAAAACCATCCCCTGACTGCCTGCGGCTTTCAGAATGGCATCGGCACAAAGCTGATACTGATCCGGCCAGACGGCTTTGCGCAGTTTTTTGAAATCCTTTTCCCGCCCCGGAAATTCTTCTTTCCAGAAGCTCCACAGATCCTTCATTTTCGACACGGCCTGCCGGCCATCGGACAGAACAGCCAGATAGGAACGGAAAACAGC